>JBAZNO010000010.1:0-12175 GCA_041649195.1 Minisyncoccota bacterium
ATCAATTCATTTCGTTAAACAAAATACTCTCGTTGACCTTGTCTCCTTTCAAGATAAAATCCTCGGCGTAGAAGTGCCGATCAAGGTTGAGCTCAAGGTCACCGAAGCCGCCCCGGCCGTTAAAGGCAATACCGTGCAAGGTGGTCTCAAACAAGTAACCCTCGAAACCGGCTTCACCGTTAACGTGCCCATGTTTGTCAACGAAGGCGACATCCTCCGCATCAATACCGAAACGGGAGAATATGTAGAACGAGTCAACTAATCTTTATTAAAAACAATTCTCGCCCGGGGTGACGTCGTCACCCCGGGCGGTTTTTTGATTCTAGCTTTCTCCTCTGAAAAAGAGGAGGCTTTCTATTGTGCCAAAAGCATCAGTGAGAATGCTTATGGTATATTTCGAGGCCCCCTTGCCTTTCCCAAAAAGACAAAGTCTTAAATCAAAAAAGCCTTCTCGAAAAGAGACGTCTACCTCAATCCTCGAGGTTAAAGGTTGTGAACCAAGGATTTCCTTCCCAACAACAGAGTCAATTGACAACTCGGACAAAAGTCTTGGGTGTTCAACCACAGGAGGGAGGGAGCCGGGATCGCGACCTCTCTGATACCAGTTCCAACAATAAAT
Organism: Minisyncoccota bacterium; assembly: GCA_041649195.1. Lineage (GTDB taxonomy): Bacteria > Patescibacteriota > Minisyncoccia > Phycocordibacterales > XYD1-FULL-46-19 > CAIPHT01. The sequence continues at coordinate 620 of JBAZNO010000010.1, forward strand.
AAGCTGGACTATTAGGCTACTAGCAATACGGGTCGCCATTGCTTTGGCAAGTATCGGGCTTTTTTGCAAAGGTCCTCGAAAAAAGATGCTTATTTTTTTCATCGCGATTTCTCCTTTTAAGGTAGTGGCTCGCTATGGCCAAATTTTGTCAAACGCTAGCGACACCCGCCAGCTTCTCCTTTTCTTTTAACACTTCCCTGCCCAAAAGACAAGCCAGTTTTTTTGCAAATGAAAACGCCCGTGGCAAGCCAAGGGCGGTTTCGCAAAATGGAAAGTAAAAGTCTCCCTCTTTTTTCATCGCGGTCGTAAAGGGGAAACGACATAAATGCGTCCTGCGACTAGTTCGAAAACTTTTAGGCTTTCAATTTTGCTTATCCAAAAGTGGGAAAAGTGCTTGTCTCGATTTTCGGTCAGAGACTGGAGTTGGTTGCCCTGGTACCGAGGCAAAGGATCACGATGGCGTAGTACCAACCTGGCTAAACGTTACCAAAGAGGAACCCTAACCACAACGCGCTTTTGAGCTCTTTTCAACCACTGCGACGGCAAAATCAATCTACCTTTAGTTTAGCAAGCCCAAATCCCCTGTCAAGGGGGAGCTGTGGATAATCTAGAAATCAGCTACGCTCGGCCTCGTTCAGTTAAACAACCTCGCGGAGCCCAGCCTTCGCTAAAGCTACGGCCGGCAAAGCACGGCCATTCAAGCGAGGTTGTCCCGCTTAAAAAGCCTCTCGTAGAACGATTTGGCATGGTCTCCGAGTGTAACGAGGAGCAAATCGTTCGAGAGGAGCAAAAAATTTTCGCTGGAAAATTTTAAGGCGAGGTTTTTAAGCGGGAGCAACCGAGCGCCTATCCGGCTAAATATGGCAAAAGGCCAAGAGTACGCGCACGCTTAATCGCGAGTGAAAGTGAGCGTTGGTGTTTGGCACAGACACCGGTTTTGCGGTGCTTGCTAATGCGCATGTGGGTATCGAGATAATTCTTTAGCGACTCAACATCTTTATAATCAACACTCCGCGCATTGTTAGTGCAGAATTGGCATTGTTTTAAATTATTTGTTTTTTTGATCATCATATTGTTTAGTATTTAGTATGTAGTATTTAGGATTTAGGATTTAAAATGGAATGTCGTCGGGGTTAATTTCTTCTTCAGGGTATTGGATCGTTTCTAATTCAGGTTGGCTAGCTGGTGACTTGGTCGTAGGAGTAAAACCTTCTCCCCCACTTGCTTGCCCCGATTTATCCTGAGTTTTATCGAAGGGGCCTGTCGAGGAAACTTGTCCTGAGCTTGTCGAAGGATCGCGCTTAGGTCCGAATTGAAAAGCGTCAACGACAATTTCGGTCCGATATTTTTTGGTGCCATCTGGGGCATCCCAACTGCGGGTTTGAATTCGCCCCTCAACTAAAATTGAACTCCCCTTTCTCATATATTGAGCAATCGTCTCAGCCTGTGGACCAAAAGCGACAATATTGTGATATTGAGTGTCCTCTTGCTTAACCCCATTGCGATCTTTATAAACGCGGGTCGTGGCAATCGAAAAGCTGGTAACCGCAGCTCCACTAGGCAAGGCCCGCTTTTCAGGATCACGGGTCAGGTTGCCAATAATGAAAGCTTTATTTAAATACATATGCGCAATGCCAATCTACGAATTCATGCGAATATAACGAATAAAAATCGACTTTTTATTTTTAATTTGTATCATTTGTAGATTCGTGTAGCTCATTCGTATATTTGTATCGTGTTAAGTTTTAGCTTGTGACTAATTTATCAATTTCTTTATCCAATTCTTCGGCCGAGAGCACCACCTTCTCTTCCTCCTTCTCGGGCATCACGCGCTCGATCTCAAATGACTTATCGTCACGGCGAGGGAAAACGCGTTTAGGAGTAATAATATTTTCTGAGCCCTTAGGCAACGAGATTAATAAAAAGCGAATCAAATTATCCCCTTTCTTCCAACCAGCCTCAAGCTTTTTAATCGCCTCCGGGAGAACTTTGAAGCGCAGGGCACCAAAATAGCCATCAGAGAACTTGGTGTGCTTGTTATTGAGAATCTTGGTGATGACATAGGCCAAACGAGTCATTACTGGCTCAAGGGCGCTCGTAACCTCACCGCCTTCGGCCTCAATTTTGGATTTAATTAGATTCTCCACCTCCCCGGCCACCCCTTCAGTCGGCAAATAAGGCACCAACAGGTACCCCAATTCATAAATCTTTCGCTCATCTATTTTATCCATAACAGGGCTCATGTTATCAGGTTTTTCTAATTAAGTCAAAAAACAGAACCCGCCACGCGACGGGTTCGTCGGGGCGGGATACGGCTTAATGATTGAGGTCGAAGCGTTGGGCTGGAGATAATTTGAGGCCAATAGGAGGAAGAGAGGGAATGCTTTGAAGTTCCCATTGGTCAGAGTCACCGCCCCAAACACTAACAACAATGTGGGGTTGACTATTCCAAGTCACAACCATTGGGGTGTGGTTAATCCTTTTGCCCAAGATCTGATCTTCAATTTCTTTTGGTACGGACAGGCCATCTCCGGGCAGGCCCGAAAACCACCTCCCAAAACTTATTACCGGGATCTGGAATCGCCTCTCGAGGCCGATAACATCCCAAGAAAAGCACCTCAGCCGCTTTTTCGTCCGAGCATCTCTATAGACGCCATGGTCGGTCTCAAACTCTTCTTCAATCAATCTTTCGATCAAAGAACGAGAAACCCTCCATTCCAAGCCGAGGATAAACTCGGCCGTCCTAACCATATTCGGTTCGCCGTCGGCGGTAGTAAGCGAATGGAGTATTTCCTCACAGCCGCCACGATTAGCAATGTGACCGGTGAGAAGAGTTATAAACCTCGTCCCCAGGCCCATACCCTGAACCATTGAAACAGCCCGACTATTTGTCGACATAATATTAACCTTTCAAATATGGCTTATCTATCCTCCCTGCCCTATTGCAGAGGCTCAGACTCACCAACTCTGTTAGTAATTAGACTCTTTGGGCTCAAGCTTGTCAACTGATTTTAAGGTCTTGATTATTAAACGGCGGTAAAACATGACCTAAAATAAGGACGGGGATGGCGACTCTCTAAAATTTATAGGTATGGTCGTTGCGTCGATCAAAAGAAACTAAAAAAATCTTACCCTTAATGTCAGTTCGATAAATCAATCGCCATTTGCCAAAACGCACCCGACAGATATTATCATAACCCTTAAGCTTTTTAAGGTCGAGGCTGGCAATTTTGCCAGCTTGAATTTTTGCGAAAATTTCAGTAATTACCTCCTTTTCCCTAGCGGTCAATTTAGCCAAAGCCTTACTTATCTTATCCATAAATTTAGAGTCGAGCAAGTATTTGGTCAAGAGCAACACCACCTTTTTTAATTTTAGTAAAATCAATTACCCGTTCCCAAACTTCTTCACTTTCGTCGGTTGGAGAAATTTTAAAAACTGGCTCCGATCGACGCATTACTAAAAAGCTATGACCCTTTTTAATTTGAGCCAAATAAGTATCGGTATTTTCTCTTAGATCTTTTAAGCCAATGATTTTAGTCATAATTATAGTTTAACTTAAGATAATCTTTTGTCAAATTTTAAAGTAAGCTATAAAACCGTTTGGCGTTTTGGACCAGGGTGGTCAGAACCTGCTCGCAGGGTTCGGAGCGGAGTTCGGCAATACGCTCGGCGACAAATTGAACATAGGCGGGCTCGTTACGCTTGCCCCGATGTGGGGAGGGAGTAGCGAAAGGCGCGTCGGTTTCAGACATGATTCGATCGAGGGGCGCATTTTTAATTATTTCGCCATATTGATTGGCAAAGGTAATCACCCCAGGGAAAGATAAGTAGCCACCAAGATCGAGAAATTTTTTGGCCGTTAGCCAATCACTGGTAAAAAAGTGGAGGTCAAATTGGAGTTTGTCCCCGACTTTATCTCGATAGCTTTTTAAAATCTCATAGACGTCATCATAAGCATCAGTGCTTTTTTCAGAGGCACGACAATGAATCATCAACGGCTTATTTAATTCTAAAGCCAACTCGATATGTTTAATAAAAAGTTCTTTTTGCCTCGCCACGACGGAGCTTTTAGCGGAGTCGGGTAATTTAAAGTACTCTAAACCACACTCCCCAATCGCCACGACTCTTTGATCTCTAGCCAGCTCGGCAATAACAGCAAAGTTAGAATCCCCTCCCTCGGTCGGATGAATGCCGACGGTGGCCACCGCCTCCGCCAAAGGCTTCGGCGAGTCAAGGCAAGCACCATTAAAATGTTTAACTTGCTCAAGCGCTAATTTAGAAGATTTTTCATCGGCGCCAACATTAACAAAACTAATCCCGGCTTCAAGTGTTCTCTTCCCTACCTCGAGCCAGTCTTGCTCGAAGCCCATATTTAAGTGAGTATGCGCGTCAAAAAATTTAATCATGCAATGCTAATATACGAATTCATGCGAATTTACAAATAAAAAATTAATCCTTTCTCAAAAAGAGCGGGGTTTCGGGTTTTTTATTAGCCTTAATTAACTCTTTTAGTTTAACATTGGTCTCGGGCATGAGCGGGTTAAGCATGCGCGCAATGGTATAGAGTTCTAAAACCAATTCTTCAATGATGGCCTTACCTTTGACCTCATCAACTTTGACCACCTTAAAGGGTTCGGTGGTTTGAATTTTTTTATCCAGAGCCTGAATTTTGTCCCAAACGTAATTGGCCACTTTTTGTAAATCATAACTTTCGTAGATTTTAAAATATTCGGTAAAATCACTCTTCTCGGGAATCTCCGGGCATTTATCCAAATATTTTTCAGCCAAGGTTAAGATTCGCGAGGCAAGGTTGCCGAGGCCATTGGCCAAACCAGCGTTATAAGCCTCTTTAAAGCGCTCCCAGGTAAAATCGGAGTCTTCAAAAGAGGAGAATTCACGCGCCACAAAATAACGCAGGGCATCCGTTCCATATTCTTTAACAATATCTTGCGGATTAATAACATTACCCAAGCTCTTGCTCATTTTTTGACCGCCACTGGTAATAAAACCTTCAACAATCACTTTTTGCGAATTGGGCAAACCGGCGGCCATGAGCATGGCCTGCCACATCGCCGTTTGCTGGCGTAAATTATCCTTGCCACAATATTGCACGGCTCCCCCTGATTCTATCCACCACTTATGAAAAGTGTCGGGCTTGCCCTGCGAAGCCTCGGCGGAGTAGGGCCAGCCAATGACCGAAATATAATTAACGAGGGCGTCAAACCAAACGTACATCACCTGCTCGGAGTCGCCGGGAACCTCAATCCCCCACGGCATCTTGGACTTAAGACGAGAAATGCTAAAATCTTGCAAACCGGCTTCGATAAATTTTCTTATTTCATGAAAGCGCTCGGGAGGTAAAACAAAATCCGGATTTTTGTCATAAAGAGCGAGGAGCTTATTTTGAAACTCTGAGAATTTGAAAAAATAATTTTCTTCATCCCGCAACTCTAATTCGAGGTTTGGGTGGAGCGGGCATTTGCCATCAACTAACTCGGATTCGGTTTTCTCTAACTCGCAACCAACACAATATTTGACCTGATAATTTTTTTTGTAAATATAGCCATTTTGATCACAAACTCGCCAAAATTCTTGGGCCGCTTTAATGTGCCCCGGATCAGTAGTACGCACAAAGTTAACGTCGGCACTAATCCCCAGCGGTTTAATTAATTCGCGAAATTTTTCAGACCATTCGCCAACGTAGACTTGCGGATCTTGCCCCCGTTCAAGCGCTTTTTGGTAAATTTTTTGGCCATGCTCATCAACACCAGTATTGAAGAAGACTTCCTCTCCAGCCAATTTATGATAACGAGCAATGATATCAGCTCGAATAATCTCCACGGCAAACCCAATATGCGGGTCGGCATTAACATAGGGTAAAGTCGTGGTGATATAAAACGGTTTAGACATTGGCGTGCTTACGTTTTTCAAGGTCCCCCACTAATTCCATCAGCAAAGTAGCGAGCGGAACGGCCAAAATAATTCCTAAAAAGCCCACCAATTCGTAACCAACAATAAGCGAGATAATAACAATCAGTGGATTAACGCCAATAATTTTTTTCACCACCAAAGGATAAAGTAAGTGATTTTCGAATTGATGAATGATTAAATAAAAACCAATTAAAATAAAGCCCAAGACGGCACTGTCACCAAAGCCAAAAAGAACAGCTGGCACCGCCGACAAGATCGGCCCAAAAATCGGGATAATTTCGAAAACCGAAGCAATAATAGCTAGCGTTAAGGCATATTTAACCTGAAACAGAGTTAGGCCAAGAAAAACGAGGGGACCAATAATCACCGCAAGGAGAAGTTGCCCCTGCATCCAGCGCCCGATTTTAACCTCGGTTCGTTGCCAGAGATTGATCACGTACTCCTCTTTTTTTGACGGGATAATGATGCGCAAAAAATTCTCTACCCCATTTTTTTGCACGGCCAGATAAAAAGAAATCACAACAATAAGCACAAAGTCAAAGATACTTGAAAAGATAACCCGGGTCAGATCAATGGCGTTTTGGGGCAAAGAACCACTAAGCAAGCCCGAACCGACAATATCTTGAACCGAAAACTTGGTTGAGAAATTACCAAACAAAGTCATCGCCGTACTCCAAGTTGGATTATTATTGATTAAAGAGTTAATCTCGGCCGGAATCTTGAAGGCGAAATCGGAAATATCTTCAAAAAGGGGCGGAACAAAGAAAATGAGCGTCCCAATAATAATAGAAAAGGCAATAACATAAACCAAAAGAACAGCAAAAACCCGCGGAATTTTAAATTTAGCAAACCAATTGGCCGCCGGATCAACCGCCGAGGCAATTACCACCGCGGTTAAAAGAACAAGGACGGTATTGCGCAAGAGATAAGCGGCAAAAGCCACGGCCAAAACAATCACCACCTTAATGATCGTCCCGGCACTAATATTTAATCTGATATTCTTTATTTCTTCCATCTATTTGGTTTACCCTATTGAGTTTTCGCTATACTCTATAGGGTTAATTATACTCTTAATTTCTTCGATTGGGCAATCTGGGCCGATAATCGCCAAATTAAGGCGGTTGGGTTGAAAAATTTCGTTGGCTAAGGCTTTTAACTCTTCAGCCGTAATCGCTCTTATTTTCTCCGCCAATTGTTGAGGAGACAAGATCTCTTTGCCCACCAAAACTTGTTCACCATAAAAGTAGGTCTGGGCCGATGGCGTTTCGAGACCCAAAAACAAGTTGCCGATTAAATAATCTTTGACCCGATTTAATTCTTCGGTCGGGATAAGTTCAGCTTTTATCTTTTTAATTTCAGCCAAAATCGTTTCGATGACCAATTTAAGACGAGGTGAATCTACCCCCGATTGGACAAACAAAAAACCGTGGCCAAGGCTAGACTCTTGGCTCGTTTTAAGATAATAGGTCGCCCCCAATTCTTCGCGAACTTTTTGCCAAAGGCGCGAGCTCATCCCCCCGCCCAAAACCGTCGCCAAAACCGCAAAAGCGTGCGCCCGATCGTCAGAGAGATTTACTGATTTAAAACCGAGAACAAAGTGGCTTTGTTCAATTGGGCGCTTAAAAAATTCAACACGAGGCTCCGTTTGATCATTGGTGACAATAGAGTAAGAACCCTTCGCTCCGGCGAGGAGAGAAGAAAATTTGGCACTTAAAAGCTCAATCATTTCTCCTTCGTCAAAATTCCCCACCGCAATAATAGTGGTAGCTTCGGCCGTATAATGTTTAGACCGGTAAGTGAGTAGGTCTTCGCTAGTAAGAGTGGAGATTACTCCCCTGTTGCCAATTACAAGTTGGCCAGCGCGAGTGCCAGCGTAAGCCAATTTGGAAAAAACTTCCCAAACAAAACTCATTGGCTGATCTTCATAAAGCTTAATTTCTTCAATAATTACCCCCCGCTCCTTCTCTAATTCCTCTTTGGCCAGAGTTGAGTGCAGATAAATATCAGCCAGCAAATCAACCGCTTTTTCGGCCTTATCAGGGATAACGGTAACATAATAAGCCGTCGAGTCGTGGCAGGTAAAGGCGTTATAATTAGCCCCTAAGGTATCAAGCTCGCTCGACAAATCGATTGACCGGGGCCGACGCTCGGTGCCCTTAAAACCCATATGTTCGAGAAAATGAGAGATGCCCGAGATCTTTTCATCCTCATTTTTGGCCCCAGCGTTAGCTAAAGCCATCACTGAGACCGACAAAGCCTCCGGTTGTGGCACCGTCAAAATCGTCGCCCCATTAGACAATTTGGTTAAGCGATAACTCATGTCTCGCTACAATAACATATTTTTCGAATAAGGTAAAGTTTAGGCCTTATTTTTGAAAAACTCGATCAATTCCTCAATCTTCATCCGTTGTTGGGTGCCAGTGTCACGATCGCGGACGGTAACCGTGTCGAGCAAGTCGGGATTTTCGCCCAGAGTGTCGAAGTCGATGGTCACACAATAAGGTGTGCCGATTTCGTCTTGCCGACGATAACGCTTGCCAATATTACCGTTGTCGTCGAAGGCCACTTGGCCGATCTCTTTTTTGAGTAATTGATAAACCCCCCTCGCCTTCTCCACCAATTCGGGCTTATTTTTAAGTAATGGGAAGACGGCCACTTTGGTTGGCGCCATACGGTAATTAAATTTAAGATAAGCGCGCGGCTCGCCCCCTAATTCATCTTCAGTATAAACAGCCGACAAAAGAGCGAGAACCAATCGGTCAACACCAAGCGATGGCTCAATCACGTGCGGGATAAATTTTTCACCAGTTTGTTCGTCAAAGTAATTCAAATCCTTACCACTAAATTCGGCATGTTGCGAGAGGTCAAAATTAGTACGATAAGCGAGGCCGCATAATTCTTTACGACCAAACGGGTAATCAAATTCAAAATCAATGGTACGTTTTGAGTAATGAGCCCGATCTTCAGCTGGCACTTCAAGTTCATGAATAAATTTTTTCGCTAAACCAATTTCGTCGAGATAGGCCAAAACATCTTCACGCCAAGTTTCGAAATATTTTTCCCAATCACTTTCGCGCACAAAATATTCAATTTCCATTTGCTCGAACTCGCGCGAACGAAAGAGCCAATCACGTGGAGTAATTTCGTTGCGAAAAGCCTTGCCAATTTGGGCCATACCAAACGGGAGTTTGGGATGATACGAATCGAGAATATTTTTAAAATTAACAAAAATACCTTGGGCAGTTTCAGGGCGCAAATAAACGGTCGCGGACGAATCTTCAACGGCCCCAGTCTGCGTTTTAAACATCATATTAAATTGTCGAGCTGAACTTAATTTACCCTTACACTCCGGGCAAACGCCTTCAGTTTGATCTTCGCGAAAGCGTTTATGACATTTTTCGCACTCCACCAGCGGATCCGAAAAACCGGCCACGTGCCCACTCGCCTCCCAAGCCCGGCTCGCCATAATAATCGCCGCACTCACGCCATAATTATCTTCTCGGTTCGTGACAAACTTTTTCCACCAGAGGTCTTTGATATTATTTCGAAGTTCAACACCAAGTGGGCCATAATCCCAAAAACCCGCGAGACCACCATAAATCTCCGAGCCGGGGAAAATAAAGCCGCGGCGCTTGCAAAGCGAAACAATTTTTTCCATTAATTCATTTTTGTCTTCTTTCTTTTTTTCTGCCATGTTTTTATTTATGATAAATATCTTGAACTATTCACTAACTAATTCTTGTCCCATTATAAAATTGGGATCGGTTGATAACAAAGTGGAAACAGCGGGGATAGTCTGAGTGATAATTGCCCCGGTAAAGAGGTCTTTGCCACTTAAAGACAATTGGCCCGTCAAATCGGGCTGTTGCCCAACCTGGCTTAAACTAGGAAGTAGCGAGACCTGGAAGGATACCTGCCGGACCGAGGAAAGATCCTCTTTCCCGGCGGCGGCAACCTCACCCAAATTCCAAGCTACCTCTCCGCTAGTTTGATTGTAAACAACTTTCTCGTCAAGGGGAGACACCAGTCCCAACCATTTGACCGCCGGCGGCAAAACAGTTTTTACCGTCACATTTCCAAGGTCATTTAGTGTATTGGACACCCTCAAATTGACGGTATAAGTCGTTTCCTGGTCAACCTTGGGAGGCAAGGGGCCTGTGTTTTTGAAAGGGCCAAGATTATAGACACCACCGGCCGATAAACGAGCCAGGGTACTTATTTTGAGAATCTTTTCCGTTTGAGTAACAATTTCTTCAGTTTGATTCTCGCCCGTTATTCGCGTCCCCCGGAAAATTAGGTTTAATTTTATCTCTTTACTCAAAGAGTTGGGGTCCGTCCCTGTCAACGGTAAAATTCCCACATTAAAATCAGCTTGCCCTCCCTCATTAGTTGAGATCTCTTTAAGACTCGGCAAGGTCCGCTCGTCCCAAGAAACCGTATTATTGCTTGAGTTATAAAAGCCCGAGGTTATAATTTTTCGCTTGTTGAGCAAAGCTCCTTCAAGTTTTAGATCAAAAGAGCTGTTAATAATCTTATCCTCCAGATTATTGAGCCAGCCGATGCTACCACTAAAACTACCTCCCGGGTAAATTATGGGATCATTGCCTTTTTCATCGGCAACATAAATATCGGCAGAAATGAAATCTTTTCGGAGAGTTATGGTCTGAAAGAGGTTGCCATACTCCAAGGTCATTTGATCTTTACCGCCACCAGTGGCTAATCCAGCAAGAATCTTAAATGGCTTGATGTCGCCACTTTGTCCCGCAAGAGTGCCGACAAAATTAATTTCTTTGACCATCCCCGGGACAAGGTCACCCAAAAACCAGGTATCATTACCAACAACTGGCGCTGGGTCAGCCGATTTAAAATTGAAGCCGGCTGGCCATTCAATTCGAATGGCACAATTACGCAAAAGACTTTGGGCATTAGAAACAATTTTTAATTTACCGGTAAATTCTTTGCCAATATTAACTTCGGTCGAAAGTCCGAGTTTTAAATCAAGAGAAGAGGAACCAATCATTACCGCATAGACCTTTTCTTTGGTAAATAAAGCATTGGAATCAGGGATACGATACTCTAAGACGACCTTGATATCCCGCGCCTTGTTTTGTTCGCCGAAGATGACGGCCCGGCTGGCAATATCGATTGTCTGACCAGGGTTAAGATCATTTATTTTTTCTCGCCAAATCGGTAATTCTTGGCTGGGAGAGAGCGGGTCCATTGTCCCCGGTGGATAGCTAATTACCAAATTAACTGAATTGAGGATAACCTTGTTTTTGTTAACAACGGTCGTTTGTAAATTAAGTTCGTCACCAGAACGAATTTGGGCCGGCCCTTTAATTAAAAGATCAATATTATTACCCGAAACAATATTGGCGCTGAAAAATAAAACATAAACAGCAACCGCAATTGTGGCTAAAAAGAAAATCGAAGCACCCCAGAATAGACGCCATAAAAAACGTCCGGCTTTTCGCGCCACAGCTGGTTGATAATCAACGGCCGAAAATTCGTCATCGCCCCAACTTTTATTAACCTTAAAATCCTTCGCTGGCAAAAGAGTCGCCTTAAAATCAGACTGGCTTCCTCCTCGGCGCTCGAGACGACGCTTAAATTTATCAAGACTG
>JBAZNO010000011.1:0-11398 GCA_041649195.1 Minisyncoccota bacterium
CATAATGTCTTCGAGGGTCACAAAGAGAGCGTGGCCGGCATGGAGACGGCCATTGGCGTTTGGCGGGGGCATAATGATGGTGAAAGTGGGCACCGAGGTCGTACCTCTGGTGAGCCCGAGGTCCGACCTCGGTGACAATTTGTCTGGGTTAAAATACCCACTCTTTTCCCATAGCTCATAAATCCGCTTCTCGGTCTCGGCCGGATTATAGGGCTTCATAAATTTACTATCATCAGACAACATTTCCCTATGATATCAAAAACCCCATATTTTTCAAAGGAGAATTCAGCTTGATTTTTAGGTGGGTTTGGAGGATAGTAATTATAGAAATTGAAACAAGGAGAACCAAGATGAACGAAAAAGAAGACAAGACAACAACCCTTTGCCTCATCACGAGGAAAGAGGGGCGAGAAGTTCTCCTTGCTTTAAAGGCGGAGGGCTTCGGAAAGGGAGTTTGGAATGCTTTTGGTGGTAAACCAAGGGCGGTGGACGGGGGTTCAGTTGAAAGGACTCTTGTTCGCGAGGTTGAAGAAGAGAGTTGCCTTCGGGTTAAACCTGAGGCTCTCAAAAAAGTGGCCATTATCCGCTTTTTCTTCGATGGGGAATTTAAATGGGAGATGCACACCTTTTTGGCTAACGAATGGCAGGGCGAACCGCAAAGTACTAGGGAAATGGTTAATCCTACCTGGTTTAATACGGCTCATCTGCCGTGGCCAGAGATGTGGGAAGGTGATCCTCTTTGGATGCCTAGCGTCTTCGCCGGAGATAAGGTAAAGTGTGACATTTTTTACCGAGTTCTGTCTGATGGGGCGAAAATAGTGGAGAACGTCATTCGCTACGAGGTGGATTTTTAATAGGCGCGTTCAACCAAAACTGGTTGCCCGCGCCTTTAGCTTTTTTAATTGGGTTGTTTCATTTTTAATCAGGTGTATTATAGATAGCAGAGGTCAGAACTTTTTGAAAGGAGGTGTTTAGCTTGAAAACGATCTCAGAGATAATGAAAAGTGTGGCCGAACAGGTTCCTCTTCGTCTCGCGAACTGGGATGACGAGAGGCCCGGGATAACGTTCGTTTACGACCGGGAAAAGTCCTTTCAGGCCTTGAGCCCATGAAAGGTAAATGGCGCGGTTGGTTTTTTAACCAGCTGCGCCCTTAGCTTTTTATTTTAAATTCAAATTTCCTTCGGCTTTGAAGGTGTGAGATTTTTTAGATTTGCCGGCCAAGAGGCGAAGTCCGACGGCGAGGGCAATCATTGTCGCGTTGTCGGTGGAGTAGGAGAGCTCGGGAATTAATAATTTAAAACCATTATCACTGGTCATTTTAGTTAAAGCTTCGCGCAGGGCCGTGTTAGCAATAACACCACCGCCGGCGATAATTGTTTGGGCTTTAAATTTTTTGCTAGCTGTTAAGGTTTTAGCAACAAGAACTTCGATCGCGGCGTTTTGAAAATCATAAGCAATCTCGGTTTTAATTTGGTCATTAAATTTACCTTCTTTTTTTAGATTTTGGACAAGATAAAGTACGGCCGTTTTTAAGCCCGAAAAAGAAAAATCAAAGTCGCCAGAGTGGAGCATTGGGCGGGGGAGCTTAACTCCTGCCGACGACCCTTGGGCGCCCTTAAGGGTCGTCGGCGAAAAAGTCGAGGCCAATTTTGAAATCTCTGGTCCCCCCGGATAGGGTAGATCCAAGATTCGGGCCACTTTATCAAAGGCTTCGCCCACTGCATCATCACGGGTGCGACCAATGATTTTATATTTTAACCAATCTTTCGATAAAACAAGCTCGGTATGTCCGCCGCTAACTATTAAAGAAATAATTGGGAATTTTATTTTATTTTCTTTTTTCTTGGAGGTCGTAGCTAGTGAGGCCAAAATATGTCCTTCCAAATGGTTCACTGGATAAAGTGGTTTATCCCACACCAGCGCCAACGCTTTGGCAAAATTAATCCCCACCCACAAGGCCGGCTCCAATCCCGGCCCCTTAGTTACGGCAATGGCATCAATTTTAGGGATTTTTAAAGTTGGAATTATTTTTAAAAATTGTTCTTTAAGTTCGGGCTCTCTTTCTAAAATTTTCGCCAGTTTCTTTTCTAAATTTCGGCTTCTGGAGCTTGAAGTCGTATCTCGCGTAGCCAGATCCGACTTCGGAGAAGCTGAAATTTTGAGTCCCGCTTCCTCTAACGACTTAATCAAAATCGGTACTAGGTTTCGCCCATGTTCACGTTTGGCCAAAGAGGGGACAACCCCGCCCCATTCTTGGTGGATCTTGATTTGTGAGGAAATATTGTGGGCCAGCACCTTAAAAATCGGCTTCTTTAAGGAGCCCCTAACCTCTACAATACTGATAGCTGTATCGTCACAACTGGTTTCGATGGCTAAGATTTTCATAATTGGCTTAGACAATATAAACGAAAACAGGTCAAATTTCAACTGAACAAAAATAGCGCCCTATCAAATGTATTTCTACAGGTGAATCGGGCGCTTGGTTTTTGAACTGATGCTTCCTCCTTGGCGTGGAGGGCGAGCGGGCTTGTTTCGACTATCCCTAGGAATAATCGATGGGGCCTTGAAGAAAGACAAACTGAGAGAAAAGTGGATTTACCCTTCCACTTAGGGGTTCCATCCTACGAACAACTGTGGAATTTCCCGAAGGAAACTCCCTGAAAATTTGCCCTATTGGGCGAACTTACTTCCTTCTCCTCCTCCAATTCATATTGGTCCAACAACTTGGCTTTACCTAGGGATATTCCCCAAGCTCGGACCCTAATTATTATTGGACACGGCTCCGCTCCTCAAACTTCAAAGAGCATCACTGTATCTAACTCTAGTATAGCAGATAGCAAATATTTTGTCAAGTACTTTTCCATATTATTTTGGTTACCATCAAAAAATGGCTTAAAATAAAGGGGAAATCGCCAGGCCAAAGTCATTTGCTCTTTGGCTAATTTTTTGGTAAATTTTAAGGACAAATAAAGGGCGGTTAGCTCAGTTGGTAGAGCATTTCTTTGACGTAGAAAGGGTCAGAGGTTCGAGTCCTCTACCGCCCACCAAAATTTTATCCTAACGCAATACCGTAGTTAAGGTAGGTAGCAAAAGTGACCCAGAGGAGATAAGGTAATATTAGCCAGCCGGCCCAGCGGTTGATTTTTTTGAAGGTAAGCAAAGTATAAAGGATAGCAATCCAGAGGGGGATAATTTCGAGGAGAGCCCAAGACGGTTTTTGAAGATAAAAGAAAATTATTGACCAACCAACATTTAAAATTAATTGGAGGGCGAAGAGGAGATAGGCTTGGCGAAATTTGGGGTGTTCTGGCTTTAACCAGACAAGATAAAAGGCAAGGCCCATTAAGATAAAAAGAATCGTCCAAACTACCGGGAAGATCCAATTGGGTGGCACAAGAGCCGGCTTGGCCAAAATCTCGTACCAATTACTTTTGATGGAGGGGCTAGTAAAGAGCGAACCAATAAAACCGGCAAGCAAAGGGATGGCGATTGAGATAATAAACTTTAAAAATTTCACCCTTTTATTATAAAACAAAAAAGTAAATTTTTGTACTAGCGGAGGCGGGAGGATTCGAACCTCCGAGGCCCTTTCGAGCCTGCTGGTTTTCGAAACCAGTACATTCAACCACTCTGCCACGCCTCCAAATTACTTTTATAGGCTAACACACTTTTTGCCTTTTTTCAAAAAAATGTTATATTTTAGAAGCCCATTTTGGGCCCTATCGTCTAACGGTTAGGACGCCGGCTTTTCAAGCCGTTAATCCGGGTTCGATTCCCGGTAGGGTCACCAGCTGATTTCCCCCTTAATCTCCGCAAAAGACTTTTCCACAGTTGTCAACTTTCGACAACCTCTTTTTTGTGTAAGTAATTAAAGTGGCTAGTTCATTGTGAACTGGGAACAAAAATCTAAACGTTTTGAGGAGAAGATTGATGGATCAAAAACCGACACAGATTATGTCGGGGACGACCGTCGGTCGTCCTCTGAAACAAGGAAATCGTTTCGCCTTCGAAAATTTCTTCGTTGACGAAACAAACCGCTTTGCCTTCAGTTACCTTAAGGCTTTGGCCGAAGGTTCTGATGGGATGTCGCCGATAGTCATTGTCTTGGGCGATGTTGGACAGGGCAAATCGCATTTACTAAGAGCTGTCAGGCAGCTATGGTCTAAGCGAGAGTTTCCTAAAAGGGCGGGCGAAGTTCGGCGTGTTACGGCCGAAACCTTCACCAATACCTTTATTAAGTCTGTCCAAGACAAAGGATCGAAAAGTATCTTTGAGAAGTTCTACCGAGACGTTGACTGCCTTTTGTTTGACGAGCTACCCTTTCTTGAGGGGAAAATAAAAACTCAAGAAGAGTTTGTCAACACGATCGAGGCAATCATTTCTCGTGGAGGCACGGTGGTTGTTGCGACAACCGTCCTTCCTAAAAATCTCAAATTGCGACCAGACCTTATCTCTCGGCTTAGCGGTGGAGTGACGCTTACGATCGGCAAGCCGAACCAAGAAACTCGGCTTGGAGTTCTTAAGCTCTTCGCTAAGGATCAAAAGGAGGATGGTAATTGGCCTGAAGAATTGCTTAGTGATCTTGCTTGTCGCCTTGATGGCGACCTGCGCCAACTTCAGGGAACTTTCTTGACGGCGGTTGCTCATTGCCGGCTCCTTAAGACTAAGCCAGGCCCTCAAGTCCTTGATTTGGTTTGTGCCTCGCGGGGAGATGGTCCGGCTGAAGCGGGATTGATTAGCCTCGAAACAATTGAAGCTGCGGTTTCGTTTCAATTTCGCTTTCTTCCGGGTAAAAATTGGCTTAGATCTTCAAGTCGTCGTCAACCCTATTGTTTGGCGCGACAATTGGCGATGTATTTGTCTCGCCGACTTCTGCCCGAATTGTCTCTGGTTGACATCGGAGATTACTTTGGCGGACGAGATCACTCGACAGTCGTTGTCGCTTGCAAGTCTGTCGAGAAATTCTTGCTCGGCGAAAGAGGAGAAGAAATCAAGGGCCATTTGGCGGAGGCCTGTTCCCGGCTCGGAATTAAATGGCCGCTCGAAAGAGGAGGTCAATGAGAACCGGTAAACACGTGCGTTTACCGGTTTCATTTGTTATAGTTTATCCGATGACATTAATTTTAATTGCCGTTATCGCTTTTTGTTCCGCTTTTGTGGGCGGGCTTTTTGCTTTTCGCTTTCGTGATAAACTCCACTTGGTTTTAGGCTTTTCAGCGGGGGCGGTGATGGGGGTGGCTTTTTTTGATCTTTTGCCGGAGGCGATTAAACTTAACGAAAATCTTTTTTCTCTGGCGACTACGACCACTTTGGTGGCTCTCGGTTTTATCATTTATTTAATTTTGGACCGCCTGCTTTTTTTGCATCCGCATGGCGAAGAGGAGGAGAATTGCGCCAATCCTCACCATCACGAAAAAAAATCTTTTTCCTCCTTAATCTTAGCGGTCCATAGTTTTATTGATGGACTGGCCGTCGGCCTCGCTTTTCAAGTTTCGACTGAGGTCGGTTTAATTTTAACGGTGGCGGTTTTGTCTCATAATTTTTCAGACGGACTCAATATTGTTGGTTTAGCTCTTCGTCATGGTCACGAAAAAAATCGCGCTTGGCGTTGGCTAATTACCGCCTCGCTCGCGCCCGCTCTTGGTATCCTTACCACCTTATTTATTGTTGTGCCCGAGGTGTGGCTCGGTCCGATCCTTGCCCTCTTCACCGGCTTCTTTATTTATATCGGCGCCTCCGAACTCTTGCCCGAGAGCCACCACGGCCACTCCACTCGTCTAACCACCTTTATGACCGTTCTCGGCCTAGCTTTTCTCTATTTGATCATCAAATTGGCCGGGGTTTAGCTATTGACAAAGGGTTTAAAGGGGTGTATAATAGAAAGTGGAATGATAGAGGCTTGTCTGCTTCTTCAAATAAAGTTTTGTGTTGTCCTAAAACCTAAACCTCTAGAAAAGGGGTTGAAAAAAGGAGATTTCTCATGTTGATTCTTAATGTCTTGGTTGGGGTTCTTTTGGTTGGACTGCTCGTTTCCTTGATGTGGACTGACCATGTGACTTCGGGCGGTCTTTCAAAAAGAATGGAGATTGTCGACATTATGATGTCCTTGATTGTTGTCGCCTTCTCTAATTGGGCCTTCGGCTTTGACGGGGCAAAATTTATCTCATGGGCGCTAATCGTCTTTGCGGGAGTGAGGTTGACCCAGCGTTTCTGGTATGTGGGTTTTTTGTCCGGTATCCGTCGTCGTCGTGTTGAAAAACTTCGGGCCAGATGGCAAAAGGATGCCGAATATTACGCTTGGCACCGGGGCGAGATAGAAAGAGAAAACGCCACGATGACCGAATGTTCTTGCGAAGGAGAACGGCACCAAGAATCCCTCCGTCACAATCTTTGGCTCATCGAGCTTGAGCAGAAAAATGAACAACGCCTGCTCAAGAAATTAAGCAGGGTCAAACCCTAACCCGCCTCGACTCGTAGTGCAGAATTCCTGCCTCGGTCGAAGGCGGGTTTTCTGTTGTGGATAAAGTACTCAAAAAACCCTTAATTGTGCGATATCCAATCTCGCACAGTTAAAATCGGTAGAAAATAAAGAAGGGCCTTTCCGCGTACGTCGGATCGGCCCTATCCCTAGATTTTTTGCCCTTGGTCTTGCCATGGGTCTTATCTTTAGTCTTGCGCAGGAGCCGGTGATATCTCTCCCTTGCCAGATACCATAGCCAGTTACGGCTTTATTAGCGGTCGTACTCCAGAGCGATATCTTGAATCGATTAGGCCTTAGCTTCTCGAATTCTTCTGGAGTCTTAGTCCTCTCGAAAGGCGTGCTTGGTTTGATTATATATAGGGCAACGAGAAAGTCAAACAAATTATTTCCCCTGTAGGTATTCGTAAATATCTTCGGTGGCTTTGACGGCGTCGCCGGCGGCGATGCCGTTTTGATGATATTTGACGTCTGAACAATCACCGGCGGCCCAAAGGCCATTAAGCGATGAACGTTGAGTTTGATGATCAACGATGACATTGCCGGCCGGATTAAGATTAACCAATTCTTTAACCATTTCGGTATTTGGCAAGAAACCAATCTCGACAAAAATCCCGGTAACGGGTAGTTCGACAAGCTCACTATTATCTTTATTTTTATAAACTAAACTTGAGACAAACTTATCGCCTTTTATTTCAATCAACTCAACGTTACTGATTGCTTTAAAATTAGGATTTTGTTTTAAATTTTCAATGGTTACTGCTTCGGCGCGAAAAGTGGGCATCATTTCAAGTAAGGTCACACTTTTACAATAAGCGAGGAGTTGGCCGGCGGTGCCAAAGCCGGCGTTGCCACCGCCAATTACGGCGACATCTTGGCCACTAAATAAGGGGCCATCGCACGAGGCACAATAGGTGAGGCCCTTATGTTCAAAAATATCAGCGCCCTTAGTGCTTAATTTGCGACGACTCCCACCCATGGCGAGGAGAACGGTTTTGGTTTGAAAGCTTTCGCCCGCTTGAGTAGCGACGACAAAATTATCAGTCTCTTTTTTAACGTCACTGGCCACCCCGGTTTTGATTGTTAAAGTTTCGCCCTCATAAGAACGAAGATGGTTAACAAATTTTTTAGAGAGTTCGTCGCCAGAGATGCTAATTTCGCCCAGCCAATTTTGAATTTCGGGCGCGACGGTCGATTGGCCACCCAATTCTTGGGCGATCACTAAAGTTTTTAATTTTTTGCGGGCGGCATAAACACCAGCCGAGCAAGCGGCGGGCCCACCGCCGATAATGATTAAATCAAACATAAGTTAGATTATACTACTTTGTCTTAGAGCGTCGCAAGAAAGCGGGGATCGATGACCAATCATCATCTTCGAAATTGTCGTCCTTTTTATCTTTGGTTAGGTTGCTTAAGCCATTGCTGGCCGCTTTAACCTCCAATTCTTTGCTCATTTTATTATCTTCAGCTTCAGCCTTGGCCATTTCTTCTTTAAGCTGGGGGGTCTCTTTTTTGGGCTCGAGAGTCTCAATTACCTTGAAGTCGTCACGGGATTTTTTACCATCAGCGGCAAAACCGCAAGCGATAACGGTGATTTTAATTTCGTTCTTCTTCATCTTGTCATCTTTGATTGTGCCGAAGATGACCTTGGCTTCTGGATCAATTGATTCGGTAATAACCTTGGCGGCCTCCTGAAGTTCGAAGAGAGTCACATCGTCACCGCCGGCGACGGTAAAGAGGATACCCTTGGCGCCATTAATTGAGACATCAAGGAGGGGAGAACTAATAGCCATTTTGGCCGCCTCGATTGAGCGGTTTTCGCCCGAAGCAACACCAACGCCCATCAGGGCTGAACCCGAATTTTGCATAATGGTGCGAATGTCGGCAAAGTCGGCATTAATTTTACCGGGCATGGTAATGGTGTTCGAAATGCCCTCAACCGCTTGCTTTAACACCTCATCGCACATGGCAAAGGCCGAGGTGCAAGTGGTGTCGTGACTAATGAGCGTTAAGAGTCGATCGTTAGGGATGGTGATAATCGCGTCAACTTCTTTTTTAACTTCATCAATCCCTCTTTCGGCAATGGCCTTGCGTTGCTTGCCTTCAAAATAAAACGGGCGAGTGACCACGCCGATAGTGAGGGCGCCAAGATCTTTAGCAATTTTAGCGACCACTGGTGCGGCGCCGGTACCGGTACCTCCACCCAAACCGCAAGAAATAAAAACCATGTCGGCTCCCTTCAAAACATTTTGGATATCTTCTAAACTTTCTTCAGCGGCTTGTCGGCCTAGTTCTGGATCCATGCCGGTGCCGAGACCGCGAGTCAAACTTTTACCAATATGAATTTTTTTGATGGCGCGAGAATTTTGTAAATGTTGAGCGTCGGTATTAAGCGCAATAAATTCAACGCCTTGAACCTTTTGTTCTACCATGTGCGTAACCGCGTTGGTGCCTGAACCGCCAACACCAACAACTTTAATTCGAGCAAAGGACTCAATTTCGGGGTTTATTTTGGGCATATTTCTCCCATCTTAACAAACCGCCCAAAAAAGGCAAATCACCCCCAGATTAAGGCATTAATTCCTTGATCCAGTCCCAAATTTTACTACGAGTATCTTTGATTAATTTAAGACCAAAAGACTCTTCTCCGCCGTCTTCGAGACGATAAACACAGAGGCCATAAGAGACCGACCAGGAGGCGTCGCGGATTTGACTCTTCGAATTAGAGGCAATCGCCGAGGCAGCGACGCGAGCTGGTAATTTAAAATAATTTTTGGCGAGCTCTTCGATATTGGGGATGCTTGAACCACCGCCGGTGATAATTAAACCGGCCGGGAGCAAACCGTTGCGCCCCAATTTTTTTAAATGAGTTTCGACGAATTCAAAAATATCAGACAAACGGGCTTCGATAATTTCGTCTAATTTCTTTTTGGTGCCAACCGGCTCGCCTTCGCCACGTTTAATTTTTTCGGCTTCTTCAATCGGGATGCGAAAACCGAGGGCGATATCGTTGGTGATGTCCATTGAACCAATGGGAAAGACTTGGATTGAGACGGGGACCCCTTCTTCAAAAACGGCAATTGAAGTGGTTTGTGAGCCGATATTAACCAAGACGCTACCCGCCATTTTTTGCAATTTGGACATAACAACGAGGCTGGCGGCGAGGGGGGAAGCAACTATATCATCCACAATTAAGCCGGCATCCTCAATAACTTTGACCAGGTCCTTAAGATGTTGGTTGAGGCAGGTGATAAAAAGAGTGCGGGCCTCAAGCTTGCTCCCTCGCAAACCCTCCGGGTGGCCCAAAACTTTTTCACCATCAACTTTAAAAGAGATTGGGATGCGGTGAAGGATTTGTCGATTGACCATATCGAGAAGATTTTTCTCGCTAGCTTCGATGGCGTGATTAACGTCATTGCCAGAGATTTCGGCATCGGGTTTGGCCGAGACAATACTGCCCTCAATAATTCGTGAATCGAGCGAAACTCCACCCAAGCCTAAGAGGACTTTGCGGATCTTTATTTTTAAACTTCGTTCGGCATCAGCGACTGTTTCGCGGATAGATTCAACGGCCTCATCGGCATTAATGACATAGCCACGACGTAAACCTCGAGCCGGTTTTTTAATCAACACTAAAACCTGCGGGGCACTGTCTCCCGGTCTAGTCTCGCAAACGACGAGCCGCACCCACGCGGTCCCGACGTCTAGCCCCGCGATGATTTGTCGATTGGCCATTTTTAATTGAAGACAAAAACCTTTTCTCTTCAGTCTCCATTTTACTACCATGTGTCAATCCTGCCAAATGCAAGAGGCCGTGGATAAACAAATGTTCGGCCGAAAAATCGGTCAGGGGGAGTTTTATAAAAATTTCGCCAGAATTTTTGGTCAGTGGAAATGATAAAATATTGGCAATTTTATCTTTGCCCCGTCTCTCTTTATTTAATTGACGAGCTAAAGCGGAGCCACAAAAAACGAGGCTTAACTCATACTTCTCGCCGAGAATTTTTTTCTTATATTTGGCAAAAAACAGGTCCGAGACCTGTTTTTTGGTTAAATTAGCGATAGCTAGGGGCATCTTTGATTTTGCCGAGCTTCTTTAGTCGCTCGTAGGCTGCTCGTTTAACTATTCGTTTGAGCGCTTCGTTTTTGCGCTTAAGAGCCGACTTGGGGCGCTCGTTATAACGAGCATTGCGCGTTTTTCGCACTAACCCGGCGCCTGATACTCGTTTCGAAAATCGACGCATCACGCTCATATTGGTTTCGGTTGCACCCTTAACCACTTCAATTACACTCTTCTTAATCATGGGGCCAGGATAACATTTATTTAAAATTTGGGCAAGCTCTTTTAAAAAAGAAATTCCCGTGACGCGCTAGCGCGCCACGGGGCAAAATTCTGGTTCCTATTTTTTCTCTTTGTCCTCCGCCTCAGCGAAGGCTTTTTCGATGGCCTCAATCGCCGGCTTGGCCAGCGGGGAGTCCTCTCCCTTTTCATTGGCCGAGATCAATTCCCGAACGAAACCGACCAAATCCTGCTCGGCCGATTTTAGCGGCGGATTTTCCTTGGTCAAAGCAATACTGGCCTCATGCAAGAGGTTGGCCAGCTTCTCGGGAGAAAGCTCGTCACTTATCTTTACCGGGGAACGAGTGGCAAGATAAGTCTTTGCCCATCGACTTATCGCCGAGACAAAACGAGGATTGCTTTTTGGGGAGAGTCTCAATATTGATTTTGCCAAAGACTCGATCGACACTCCGGTCTTCTCTGCCATTTCTCAACTCCTTCCGGCCCTTTGGGCCTCTTTACTGCTTACAATTCCTATCTATTATTAACACATAAGCCGACCAGAAGTCAAGCCTACTTTATTTTTTTGAGATATTCAGCCAATTTGCCGACTTTGATGGAAAAAGCAAAACCCCTGGCA
>JBAZNO010000012.1:0-11292 GCA_041649195.1 Minisyncoccota bacterium
TCCTATATTGATGATTTGCGAGAGACTCGCAAGGACCTACAAGAACAGGATAATCACATTAAATCACAGCCTGTTTTATCGATTACTCAGTACATCGAGCAATTGGAAAAAATATTTGAGTTTGAAAACCGCGCTTTAATGCTTGAATATCTTTCAACTATGGGCCTTCACGCGCTTAATGATGCAAAAGAAATAAAGCCAAATTATCCAGTAGGTGATGATAATGAACCCACGTCAACAGCCCCTGGTGGCATGGCTGATATTGAGTGTTTTTATGAAGATTTTAATATGATCTGTGAAGTCACAATGTTAAAAGGTCGTGACCAGTGGTTTAATGAGGGTCAACCTGTCATGAGGCATTTACGTGATTTTGAGAACTCGAATAAAAATGCTTACTGTATTTTTATTGCACCCACAATTCATACTGACAGTGCCGAAACTTTCCATATTGCCAATACAGTTGGTTACAAAGGTGTCAAACAGAAGATTGCACCTCTTACAATAAAACAATTTATTGATTTGCTTAAGACACTTAAAAAAATGCGTGAAGCAAACAAGCAATTCACACATAATTATTTAAAAAATTTAGTTGATGAGATTGTCGAAAGTGCTAATAGTATAAGTAATTCTGACGATTGGGTTATTAATGCTCAAAATATTGTAAATTACTGGTCAGAAAGTTTGGTAAAATAAAGGGAGTGAGGTCGAGTCTTATCTGGGGGCTGGATGTGCTGGGATGATTAAAAAAATAAATTATTATTAACTATTAACAAAATATTTATGGTAAAAAAAGAAGAGTGGGCTAGTGAAAATAAGGGTAAGCCATGGACAGACAGTGAACTTGAGGCCGTTCTCTCTGATGCGCCTACAAAAGATAACTGTGAAAAATATGCGAAGGCTTTTAAAAGAGGCCGCGGCTCAATAGAGCAAATTTATCGGTGGGCAATGACAAGCAAGAAAGAAATCATGGAGAAAAGAGGTGATGAAAAATTTGTTAACCAAATCAAAAAAGTGTCAAAAAAGATAGGTTGGGTTGCTTAAGAAAGGCTTCGTAAGCCTTAAATAACAGACGAAAGGCCGGCCACACGGGGCCGGCCTTTCGTCTAGAGCGGGACCTCCTTAGAGACTTCTTTCAAGGACTGCAATACGGACAATATTATTACATAATTTCCATGTCGCTTGATCTTTTCCAAGTTTGGTTGGGTTTCTCATCTCTTTTGCTTGTTCCCCAACTGTTTTTGCAATCTCATCGGCCAATGTCCTGAAGACTTTTATCGGGTCGTCCTTCCAGATCGCCCTACCTTGTTCAATTTTTACTAAATTACGAAACGCTGCTAAAATTGGATATATAAAAGCACTTGGTATTCGGTAGTTTGCTTCACCAGAGATAAAGGGCAACTCCTCGTTGTTCATTTTTGGTCTATTATTGATCTGTATTATCCCCGTCAAAGCTCCAAACTTTCCACCAGCGGCTTTGTTGTATGCATCGGGGATTTCTTTATAAATTATGTCGCGCAATTCCAGAATCTTTGGGATTAGGGGAATATATTTCATTAGTACAGGGCGATAACTTTTAAAGTGCTCAATAACATTAGATTTTTGAGAATAGGCCATTATCGGGTGCTTCTCTTGGTCGAAGTGGTCAACGTCAAAGCAGACAAGGTATGAGAGAATTTCTTTTATATCAATATCTTTTGCCTCCCCAGTTGCCTCGTCAATTTCGTATTCTTTGTAAGCTATTCTGTTTGCGTAGGCCTTATCTTTAAGAACCTGTTTTATCTCCTCGAAATGTTGGTTTAACTCCTCTAGGCTTTCTGGTTTAACCTGAGCAGAAGTGTTACGAGCCAGAACAATTTCCACTGCGTCATCGAGATTTTCAATACCTTCAATAATCTCTAAACGGACGCAAGCCTCAATATCTTTTAATTCGCTGGGTTCTGTGCCATGAACATAATTTTGAAGAACCCTATAAGTGTGGCCTCCATCAAGCAAGCCGTGCCTTGTCTGGTCTACAAACTCAAGGCTTATTTCTCCAGTTTTGTTGTCGTAGGAAGCCTTTTCGGCGAGCAAAGTAATTCCTCGGTTTCGAAATAGAAATTGGTCCGGGTTATTTTCGAGAGACTTTTGTATCTTTTTGCTGACCCCGGAAGTTATTTTTGGATCACGTGGGTTTATTTTTCTCCAGCCATCAATCTCTGCTGGAAGGTCGATAATTTTAGTAATCGCGACATAGGAACGTGCCACGGTCTCATCGAAAGGACTTTCAATTCTTCGGAACGAAGCGACTGGGAACTTAATGATTGTGCTTTGCATATGTTTTAATATGAATAAGTTAAATAATATTGG
Organism: Minisyncoccota bacterium; assembly: GCA_041649195.1. Lineage (GTDB taxonomy): Bacteria > Patescibacteriota > Minisyncoccia > Phycocordibacterales > XYD1-FULL-46-19 > CAIPHT01. The sequence goes on from JBAZNO010000012.1 coordinate 2,347, forward strand.
GCAAAATAAAAACATGCCTGTTCCGCATGTCTAGCAATAGTCTAAAAATATTCATTAGGCTTGGCTAAATGTTGGCCCAGATTTCTCTATAGCCCCCTGCAGCTTTCACTACCAGAGATCAGTGTGCGGAGCAACCCTGACTCGTATATAATATCCCCTGTTATTTTTAATGTCAAGGACATAATTTCAAAGCTAAGAAGTCGGATCTGGCTACGCGAGATACGACTTCGGGGAAATAAGGAAGTTTGCTATCATTAATTTAATTATAATTAACAATAAAACCATGGACCATAATAACACCACCACGGCGTTTGAATTGCCGGGGAAGAAGATTGCCAAAAATTTAGGGGTCGTGAAGGGGATCATTGTTCGCTCCCGATCGATTTAATTTTAATTATATCCTTACAAACTTGAGAATGTGAGAATGAAAAGTTAAATCTGTAAAACAAAAAAGTGGTGTGGTAAAATAGCTTTGTATGTTTAAACCAAAGACGGAAAGAATCGAATTGTTGGCGCAATTGTTTCCCAAAGTTATAGAAGAGCTTGAAAGTATTTTTGATAAAACCTCGAATGTTTATATTGATTGGCAAAATGTTCTTCACTGGCAAGAAAAAATTGGTTGGCATTTTAAGCTAAAAAGAATTAAGCAATTTCTCGATTCTTTTGATACCATAAAATCGATAAAGATTTACACTGGGACTTTTGAGGGAAACCAACAGTCCGAAGATCAGATTAAAGAGATTAGAGATTCTAAGTATCTTCTGTCGACGAAACCGGTCAAATTGATGAGAATTTCGATTGATGTCTCTAGCGTCTCCGATGATTCGCCGGCTATTCTCAGGAGCTTCATCAAGAAAAATTTCTTAGCGAAGCTTGATATTGAGTCAATCAGATATTTAAATGGCAAACTAGCGGCTCTTAATAAACAGGGGATCTCATATATTGAAGAGCTTAAGTGTAATTTTGATGTCGAGATTGGCCGTGATATGCAAAGAGATTTTGAAGCCGACGGTGTCGAGAACTATATTTTATGGAGCACCGATAGTGATTTTGCCGATCCAATTATGCAAATAAAAAATGATAATAAAAATGCCGTTATTTTTGCCACTTCTGGTAAAGTTGCCCCAGAATTGAACGCGACCGGAGCGCTTGTTTTTGATGTTAAAAAGGTCAGAGAATTTATTTGTTTTCCTAGGGAAATACCGCAAGATATAAAAAACAAAATAGAAGATCTTAAAAACGCCAAAGGGACTCCTTGCGGAGCCCCTAAGCAGTAGAATTAATGATCTTACGATCCTTTATATTATAGGCGTGCGTGTGCGCAAAGTCAAGAGTTATCCACAGGTGTCAAAAAGAAGCATTATTAACTAGATTATTATTAAAATTAAGTAGAAATAAACATGATGGATCATAACAACACCACCACGGCGTTTGAATTGCCGGGGAAGAAGATTGTCAAAAATTTAGGGGTCGTGAAGGGGATTATCGTTCGCTCCCGATCGATTGTCGGGACAATTGGCGGATCGCTCCAAACTATTTTGGGCGGGAATATTAGCCTCTTTACCGAACTTTGCGAAAAAACGCGCGAGGAGGCCTACGAGCTAATGATTAAACATGCTGAGGCGAAGGGGGCCAATGCCATTATCGGCGTGCGTTACGACACCACCGAGCTCTTGCAAGGCGTGACTGAAGTCTTATGTTACGGCACCGCGGTGGTGGTTGAGTAAAAAAAGGATAAAATAACATCCTTACAAACTTGAGAATGTGAGAATGTTATTTTAAAATATAGCAGTGGCGAGCAAATTAAAAACAACCAAACAAATGGAGCGTCATCTCAAGGGGATGGCTAATCATTATCGGATTGGGATATTGTTGCTGGTGGCTGAACAGCCAAGGATCACGCTTGAGGAGATTGCCGACACGCTGAAGGGAAATCTTAAGACCATCGGCGAACATACTCGTCGGCTTTACACCGCCGGCTTAATTAATAAAAAATATAGTGGCAAATTTGTCGAGCATGAGCTCTCGCCCTACGGCAAAATTTTCGTTAAATTCTTACAGTCCTTTCGTCGTCTTTAATTGTCATCCTTACAAACTTGAGAATATAAGAATGAAAAAATTAACTAAAAAAGAGGCGGGGGAATTAACTCAAAGATTTATTGAGGTGGATTTGGTGAAGGAAGCTTGGTATCAAAATATTAAAGAACACGTCTCGGCGATTATTTTGTATGGCTCAACGGCCAAGGGTACCAATCGGCCAGATTCGGATATTGACGTTTTGTTTCTTCTGCCTTTGGAAATTGAAAAGAAATATACAATGGGTGAATATGTTTATCAATTTGAGGGTCGAGAAATAAATATTGTTATTCGTTCGATTGAAAAATTGCGAAAAATTGCTGAAGAAAAAAATGACCCATTTCAAAAAGAAGTTTTTCGTGAGGCGGAGATTATTTTTGATAAGAACGGTGAGGTCACTAGATTGTTATCTGTGCTATAATCAAAAATATGAATAAGAAAAATTTAGTGATTGGAGTTATTGCCATTATTATTGTCGTAGCAATTTGGTGGCTTTGGCCAAAGGGTGCGAATGAGCCGACCAAGATAATTAAGGCCACTTTTGGTTGTGCTGACAATAAGACGATCGAGGCTAAATTTATAAATGGTCAATTGAGAGCCGTAGAGCTTAAATTGAGCGATGGCCGAACGATTAATTTACCGCAAGCCATATCGGCTTCGGGGGCGCGTTATGCCAATGTCGACGAGAGCTTCGTGTTTTGGAATAAGGGTGACACGGCTTTTATTACTGAGGGTGGTGCGACAACTTTTGCCGATTGTGTGACTAAGTGAGGCCTAGGTGTTGATAAAAATATCGCGGGGATTTAATCTCGGTGCTATAATAAAATCGGTCTTTTATTATTAGCTCTAATTAATAATTAATTTTTATGCTTACTTTGCTCTTAGCTAAAGTTTTTGGCATCTATCTTATTATCATTGGGTTGGCGATTATTTTTCGCCGACGCTATTTTCTCTCCGTCTTCGCTGGCTTAGTGGACAATCGAATTTTGCGCATTGTTATTTCGATTGTGGAGCTAATCGCTGGTCTCTTTATTATCCTTACGCACCAGATTTGGTCGTCTTGGCTTACTGGCCTAATTACGCTTATGGGCTGGCTTATGGTTATCGAGGGAACTAGTTACCTCTTTATGTCTGATCGCCGTTTTGCCAAATTGATGAAATTTGTCAATCATAAGGCTGTTTACACTATTGGCGGGATTATTGCCGTTATCATCGGTATCTACTTGACCTACGCTGGTTTTGGCCTTGGCGTGAAGTAGCTAATTCATTTTTAGTAATAAGGTAAAGGCCCTAGTCAGTGCTAGGGCCTGGGGTTACCAATCTATGTGATCAAGCTCTTAACGGCGAAACTTGTCGCCATCAAGTTTTTCTTGATTTTCTCTGATATTATCTTCGATTTCTCGATTTCGATTCTCGGTTTCGAGAATTTTTTCTTCTTTTTCGGTGATCCAGCCCTCTGCTCGTTCGATGAAGTTATCATTATGCGAGGAGGAAATCCTTTCTCTTAGGTCATCAATCTCGTTTTGGAGTTTTTCGATGAACTCCTGACCCTTTTCTATAATTTCTTGCTGGTGGGTGATCCAAGCTTCGGTCTTCTCTCGCCAAGCCTCGTTGCGTTCTCGCCTTTCTTCGCGCTGGGCCTCAATTTGCGAGATAGCCTTTTCCCATATCGTGTTAAGATTATTCCTAAACTCTTGCCGCTGGTCTCTAGTGAGAAGAGCTTCTCTCACGCGCCCCTGATGCTGTTTTACTTCCTCAAGCACTTGATAGGGGTTATCGCCAAAGTCGGCCATCTTCCAAGTCTCACGGATGTCTCGTTCTATTCGATAATAACAACTATTGCATAAGTCCTGATATAAATTGTTTAGACGATCGCTGGCTGCTTTCCATTTGTCCCAGCAGGCCTGGTTATCCTCTTTGGTTAATTTGCCCCGAAGGCTTTTCATTTTTTCGAGGATCGTGGAGAGGTTTTCTCTGGCCCTTCTGATTGTTTCGTTGATTTGGCAGGCTTCCTCGACCTCGTCAACGTCAAAAGGATTCCAAATTAGCATATTGTCGGTGCCGGTAAGACAGACGATGTCGGCGAGGATTTGATTTTTGAGCAATTCGGACCGACTAGCCCTTTCCTCCGATTGTTTTTTGGCGGTGGAACATAGCTCGGAGAATTCTGCCCAGAGTTCCTCTCTGGCTGACCGCTCAAGTGGTTTGAGATTTTTGAACAAATCTCTTACCTCGCGCACTTTTTGCCAAAAGTCCTTGAACTTTCTCTCGTCGAATAGTTTAGACAAGATCGTTATTTCTTGCCTAATCGTCTCATAATTTTCGGTTGACTCGCGGAGCCATTGTTTTTGGTCCATGGGGCGCTCCTTTCTGGGTTGCGGTTGACCAAAAGTTAAACAAGAACACACTGTATATTACCGAAAACGAAACCGAGATTTCGTTGTAAAAGGACTAAGCCTTCCCCCTATTATACTAGATATTTTAAAAGTTGTAAAACAAAAAGATTTGTGGTACAATAGCGACATGAAAGCTAATTACAAAAAGGAACAAGAGATCAATTTTGCCGAAATGACATTAGTGCAGTTTGCGAACTACTATAATAAAAACATTCCGGCCTCTTTCCCGCGGGCGACTAAGGAGGCCCTCGAAGAATTTAAAATTGCTCACGCCGGTCTTTTTGACGCTAAGGGCTTGTGGACTATCGATAAACACCGCCGGCGCTTGATGGACTGGTTGCCGTCTTTTCACTCCGTGGTATAATTAACCTTGTATGAAAAACACTGGCAAAGTTGGTAATAAGGAGGGGCAACCGAAATTTCGGACACCCTCGACCTTTATTGCTAATCAAAGTTTAAAAAATAGTTTTAAGGGAAAAAATTTTAACGCGAACCGTGGCCGATCAATGAAAATGTTTAATCGCGGTAAAGTTTAAACTTGAGGCCGGCTTTTACGTTTTAAAAAAGCAAAACCGGGCACGGGGTGTGTCCGGGGCTTTTAATTAAGACGAGAAAAAATAGGAACCAGAGCCTCCACGACGGAAGGGGGAGAGGGAGGAGAAAGGGGGGAAACCTGTGAAGGCCCTGGTCCGTCTGGGTGAGAGACCAAATGAATTGTAAAAAGGTATAAATCTAATTTGAGTATATCATAATATCTAAAAAAATGCAAGTTTAAGAGGAAAAGATAACCGCCCGCGCCTTGGGGATAGCGCGGGCGGTCGGGGTGACAACCTTGAGTTCTTGCCGATCCTTCCGGGATCGACGAGGCGGAGGGCAATCATATACCGCCCCCTATTTTGTTCAGCAATCTTCACTGCGGGGGTGATGGGGGGCCATCTGTACCTAACTCAAGGGAACTGGAGCGTTCTACCTATAATTATACGTTTGCTTTTAAAATAATCAACCTCTATAATTGAATCATTATGGATAAAAACAAAGCTTTTATTTTGTGGTTCAAAGATCTCGCTATCTCCGACGTGCCTTTGGTTGGTGGTAAAAATGCGGCGCTGGGGGAAATGTTTAATAATTTAGTGCCGACCGGAGTTAATGTGCCCAACGGTTTTGCCATTACCGCCTATGCCTATAATTATTTTTTAGAAAAAACAGGTTTAAAACAAAAAATTAAAGAAGTTTTAACCGATCTCGATACCCATAATATTACCGATTTGCAAAAACGGGGAGCGCTGATTCGAGCGATGATTATTAAAGAAGAAATTCCTGAAGAAATTGCCACCGAGATTATTGCTTCTTATCAAAAATTGAGTGCCAGCTATCATACTAAAAATACGGATGTGGCGGTGCGCTCGTCGGCCACGGCCGAGGATTTGCCGGGTGCTTCATTTGCCGGGCAGCAAGAAACTTTTTTGAATATTAATAACGAAAAGGAGTTAATGCTCGCGGTGCGCAAATGTATGGCCTCACTCTTTACCAATCGGGCGATCTCGTACCGGGTTGATAAAGGCTTCTCAATGTTTGATGTTCTCCTGTCGGTGGGCGTGCAAAAAATGGTGCGCAGTGATATTGGTGCTTCGGGGGTAATGTTCTCGCTCGATACCGAAACTGGTTTTGATAAAGTCGTGGTGATTAATGCCGCCTATGGTTTGGGCGAAATGGTGGTGCTCGGCAAAGTGACGCCCGACGAATATATTGTTTTTAAACCCTCGCTCGAGCGTGGTTATCAAGCTATCCTCTCCAAAACGTTGGGTAAAAAAGATGTTAAATTAATTTATGATAAAAAGGGGACGAAGCAAGTTAAAGTACCGGTGGCCGATTTTGCCAAATTTGCTTTAAACGATGACGAAATTGCTAAACTCGCGATTTGGGGGATGACGATCGAGAAATATTTTTCGAAACGGCATAATCGTTACCAGCCCATGGATATGGAGTGGGCCAAGGACGGCAAAACGGGTGAATTATTTATTGTGCAAGCTCGCCCTGAGACAATTCATGCCGGTGCTGATAAAAATATTTATTCGGAATATATTTTAGAGAAAAAAGGTAAAGAATTGGTTCGGGGCGCGGCCATTGGTTCAAAAATTGCTTCGGGCCGGGTGCGGATCATCCGCGATGCCAAGCAAATGAACACTTTTAAAAAGGGCGAAATTTTGGTGACCGAAATTACCGATCCCGATTGGGAACCGATTATGAAGATTGCCTCGGCCATTATTACCGAGAAGGGTGGTCGCACCAGCCACGCGGCGATTGTCTCGCGCGAACTCGGCGTACCCTGCATTGTTGGTACCGGCAATGCCACCAAGAAATTAAAAAATAATCAACTCATTACCGTTGATTGCTCATCGGGCAAAGATGGTATTGCTTATGAGGGTAAACTTGAATTTGAAATTAAAGAGCATCACTTAGACCGTTTGCCGAAAACACGCACTAAGGTGATGGTGAATATCGGTTCGCCCGAAGATGCCATGCGCAATTTTCATCTCCCGACCTCGGGGGTTGGTTTGGGTCGACTCGAATTTATTATCACCTCTTATATTAAAGTGCACCCCAACGCCCTGCTTGATTATAAAACCTTAAAAACCAGTCGTGATCCGCGGGCTAAGAGAGCGGTCAAGGCGATTGACGAGCTCGCTAAAGAATATAAAAATAAAACCGATTATTATGTGGGCGAATTGGCCGAGGGCGTATCTTTAATTGCCGCCGCTTTTTATCCGCACGATGTCATTATCCGTTTTTCTGATTTTAAAACCAACGAGTATCGCACCTTAATTGGCGGTGACCTGTATGAGCCGGAGGAGGAGAACCCAATGATCGGTTGGCGTGGAGCCTCTCGCTACTACGATCCCAAATTCCGCAAAGCGTTTGCTCTCGAATGTAAGGCCCTCTACAAAGTTCGCCAAGAAATGGGTTTGTCGAATATCATCCCCATGATCCCTTTCTGTCGTACGGTTGAAGAGGCTAAGCAGGTGATCGAGATTATGGAGGAGGCCGGTTTGGATCGCCAGGCCGACCCATCGCTCAAAATTTATGTGATGTGCGAGATCCCCTCAAATGTTACCGAAGCCGAAGAATTTTTGGAAGTTTTTGACGGTATGTCGATTGGTTCAAACGACTTAACCCAGCTTACCCTTGGTCTTGATCGTGACTCAAGTATTATCAACCATATTGCCAACGAGAATCATCCGTCGGTGAAGAAATTGATTGAGGTCGCTATTAAGGCCTGTCGTCGTCACAATAAATATATCGGCATTTGTGGCCAAGCCCCATCCGATTATCCCGAGTATGCCGAATTTCTTATCAAAAACGGGATTGAGAGTATTTCGCTTAATCCCGATACCGTTATCAAAACCCTCCCCATTATCGAAGCCGCCGAGAAAAAATATCCCGGGCCAAGTAATGTGCAAGAATAAAGAATATGTCAACAGAAGATCCATTTAAAGATTCGAATGAAAAAGAAAAGGCCGAAAGCACTTTAGCTGTCTTAAACTTAGATGAACTTTTGACTTATGAAAATCCAAACGCTGAAGAATATAAAAAATTAATAGACGAGGCTTCAGCCGAGGCAGAGTTAGCCGTTTCTAATCCCGGGAGAGCTAAAACTTTATCAAGGTCGGCTGGCGGAGCAGCCTATTTTACAAATTTTTCGATGCATTGGTGGTCTGTTTGTACTCAAAACTTAAAAACAAATGATCTATTAAAATCAAAATTCAATGGGGGAACCCTCGTTAATTTGGGCGCAGGTACTCCGTCACCTTTTTTAGAAATACTTGATAATGGTACGATTATCAATGTTGATAAATATGCTTTTGGGCACTCAGGTATAAAAAAATCGATCGAATTAGTGAAAATGTATACCGAAAAAGAAGGGGGTGTTGATTCTTTTTGTGTCTCGGCTGATATGTTAGATTTTATCTCGAGGTTACCTAGTAACTCAGTAAACATTGAAGTTGATGGTGTTGATTATGATATAATTCACAATCCTGAATACCATAAGGCTTTAGCCAGAGAAATATTAAGGGTTACAAAAAAGGGGGGATTAGTGATTGGCACTCAATCTAATCCTTTGTATTTTGCCAAGGAATTGCCCCGGGTAAAGATGATTAATGGAGAGATTTTAGAAAAAGAATAAATAAAATATGAAAACAATATTTTTTGAATTAGAGAATTGGGAGAAGGAGTATATAAAAGGAGATGATTTTGTTTTTATTGATGGGATATTGTCAGAAGACAAATTACCAGCCGAAACTGACGCCGAAATCATTTCCGTTTTTGTAAACTCCGTCATTAACGACAAAGTTTTGGCTCATTTTCCTAACTTAAAATTAATTTGCACTCGTTCGACCGGTTATGATCATATCGATATCGAAGCCTGTAGGGCCAAGGGCGTGGCCGTAGCGACGGTGCCCAGTTATGGCGAGGA
>JBAZNO010000013.1:0-10997 GCA_041649195.1 Minisyncoccota bacterium
AGTCGTGTCATTTATGACACCACTAGCCACCCAGATATCTCGGGTCAAGTTGCGCCAAACTTTGGTTATGCCGCTTCAACTCAAGAAGCTGATCTTAACAAAGTTACCAGTCACTCGGTTAATATTACGGGCTTGAATCCAGGCACCAAATATTATTTCCGCGTTTTGTCTCAAGGCTAAACAATGCTTTTAAGAAAGACCCGTTCGGGCTATCGCCCGAACGGGTCTTTCTGGTATTATGGGAAAATGAAATTAGAAACCAATTTTTTACTTTCTAAAATTACCACTTTTCAATTAGGTGGGCCGGCCCGCTTTTATTTAAAAGTGAGAACGCCTGAAGAAGTGGTGGCGGCGGTTTTAATTGCTCAAAATAAAAAAATAAAATATCGCCTCGTTGGTGGGGGGAGTAATTTGGTTTTTGCCGACCAAGGTTTTGCCGGGCTAGTGATTCATTGGTCCTTACCTAAACCTAAATTGGCAGATCTTAAAATAACCGGTTCTGAGATGATCGTTTCGGCTGGGGTTAGGCTTGGTGATTTAATTAAGCGGGCGAACAAAAATGGTTTAGCCGGTTTCGAAAAAATGGCCGGGATTCCCGGTAATGTGGGCGGGGCGGTGGCGGGCAATGCTGGTGCTTATGGCCAAACCATCAGTGATCGCTTGCGCTGGGTTGAAGTTTTTGACGGCGAAAAAATTTTACGTTTAACCAAAAAGGTTTGCGCTTTTGATTATCGCGACAGTATTTTTAAGAAAAAAGATTGGACGGTTTTGCGTGTCGCTTTTAAATTGAAACAGGGGGTAAAAGAGGATTTAATAAAAACCAGTCGAGAGATTGAAAAAATTCGTTGGAGCAAATTTGGCAAACATCCAATTTGTGCCGGTAGTTTTTTTAAAAATGTAATAATGGAAGGAGACTCGCCTTCGCCCAAGGCTTCGGCGGAGCAAAGACGTATTCCTACGGCTACTTTAATCGAGCAAGCCGGTCTCGATAATTTAAAACAGGGAGGTATTAGCGTGGCGCCATGGCACCATAATTTTTTAATCAATGACGGTACCGGCACCACTAAAGATTTAATAAAGTTAAAAAATAAAATAAAAAAAGTAATCCACCAAAAACTAGGGATTGCGCTAGAAGAAGAAGTGCGCTTCATAGTATAATAGAGATTAGTAATTACTAATCTAAAAATTTTTATGAAAAAACATGTTTTATTTACGGTCGGTTTATTTGTTGCTATTTTTGTTGTTGCTCTCGGGCTGTCTCTTTGGCAATTTTTTTCTCCTAATCCAATTACGCCATTAACCTCAAGTGGTTTTGGCCTGGGCAATGGGGTAGCCAGTCGAGCCGTTTCGGGTTTTAAAATTGCGGCGATGGATCAAACAATTGCTCCTGAAGCCGCTTCTCCGGCCACAGCGAGTGATGGGCCTCGCAAAATTACTAAATCTGGCAATCTCAGTATCTTGGTTGAAACCGCCGAAACGGCGGCGCAAAACATTCAAGCAATTGCCGGTAGCATGGCTGGTTATGTGAGCGACTCTAATCTCCACGAGGTAACGCCGGGAGTTAAGGCTGGTTCAATTACCATCCGAGTGCCGGCCGATAAATTTGACGATACTATTAGTCGAATTAAAGAGTTGGCCATCAAGGTAGAAAATGAAAATATAAATGCCAACGACGTGACCGATCAATTTATTGATCTTGATGCCCGCTTAAAAAATCTCAAAGCGCAAGAAACTCAATATCTTGATATTTTAAAGAAGGCGACGAAGGTTGAAGATGTTTTAAGTGTTACCAATCAATTAAATCAAGTTCGCCAACAAATTGACAGTTTCGAGGGGCAACTTAAATATCTTAATAGTCAGGTCGACCTCTCGACGATCACTGTTAATCTCACGGCCGAAAAGGAGGTGCAAATTTGGGGGATCAATTGGCGACCGATTACGGTAATTAAACAAGCTGTTCGCTCTCTCCTAAATGGTTTGGTTAATTACGCCAATGCCATAATTGCGATCATCATCTTTTTACCGGTAATTGCCCTGTGGGTCATTACCCTCCTCATTGTCATCTGGATTATTTGGCGAATTGTTAAACGGGTTAAAAACGGTCCCGCGCCTAAAAAACTAATCGAAAAAACTAGTAAAAAAACTAAAAAATCTCTCACGAGTTAAGCTTTGATTTTTGGGGCAAATCTAGTAACATACTCTTTATGTCCGACTATAAGCCGACAATTGGGTTGGAGATTCACGTGGAATTAAAAACGGCCACCAAGATGTTTTGTCGGTGCCAAAATAACCCCGATGAGGCCAAACCAAACGTTAATATCTGCCCCGTTTGCACCGCTCAGCCCGGAGCCTTGCCGGTGATCAATAAAGAGGCGGTCAGGCACGTTTTGCGCGTTGGTTCGGCCATGGGCGGGAGGATCGCAAACTTTACCGAATTTGATCGCAAAAATTATTTTTACCCCGATATCCCCAAAGGCTATCAGATCAGTCAATACAAATACCCGCTAATTTCGGGCGGGAATTTAAATGGTGTCGAATTAACGAGAATTCATCTTGAAGAAGACACGGCTAAATCCACCCATAGTAATAGTGCCGACGAAAGCCTAATTGATTTTAATCGCTCGTCATTACCGCTGATGGAATTGGTGACCGAGCCGGTGATCCATGATGGCAAAACGGCGAGCGCTTTTGCCAAAGAACTCCAGACCTTAATGCGTTATCTTGGCGCATCGGAGGCCAATATGGAGAAGGGGCAAATGCGGATTGAGGCTAATATTTCAGTTTCGACTTCGGAACAACTGGGGACCAAAGTTGAAGTGAAGAACTTAAATTCTTTTAAATCAGTCGAAAAGGCAATTGATTTTGAAATTGCCCGTCAGATTAAAGTTTTAGAAGAAGGGGAGAAGGTGGTGCAAGAAACACGGGGTTGGGACGAAAATAAACAAATCACTTTTAGTCAGCGCTTGAAGGAGTCGTCGCACGATTATCGCTATTTCCCTGATCCGGATTTACCCAAACTTTTTTTGAGTGAGATTCCTGAATTTACACCCGAGGCGATTAAAAAATCTTTACCGCAATTGCCGTGGGAGCGGCGTGAGCACTTCACCAAGAATTTTGGTTTGAAGTCGGAGGATGTCGAAATCTTTGTCCAAGACCATCAACTCGCCAATTTCTTTACCGAGGTGGCCGAGGGTTTTGATTTGGCCCTTGAAACAACCAAGGCCTATCTCCAAACGGCCGCGAATTATATCACCTCTGATATTCTTGGCTTAGCGACGGCCACTGGCGAATTAAAATTACCCGAGCCGAAAGATTATGCCGAGCTTATCAAAATGGTTGGCGCCAAAGAAATTTCTTCACGCGGAGCCAAAGATATTTTAGACATTATGATTAAAGAGGGGGGTGACCCCAAACAAATTGCTGAAGCTCGCGGTTTACTACAGGTCCATGATGAGGGGGCGATCTCGGCGATTGTTGATCAAGTGATTGCCAATAATGAGGCTGTTTTTGTTGAATATAGAGGGGGTAAAGAAAAATCGCTCATGTTCTTAATCGGCCAAGCGATGAAAGAAAGCAAGGGCTCGGCCAATCCCGAACTATTGAAGAAGCTATTTGTTGAAAAAGCGCAAAAGAGTTAAACTTAATTCATTATTATTTTTTTAATTTTTAACATTGTATGAAAAAAGTACGGGTGGGGATTAATGGTCTGGGGAGAATTGGGCGCGCGTTTCTTAAATTAGCAATCAAAAATCCAGACATTCAGATTGTTGGCGCCAACGATTTAGGCGATCTCGAAAATATTGCCTATCTTTTAAAATACGACAGCGCTTACGGCAAATTTGCCGGCACCATTGAGGTTAAAAATGACAATCTAGTTGTTAACGGTCAAGAAATTAAATTTACCCAAGAAAAAGATCCCGCTCAATTACCCTGGGGTACCTTAAGTGTTGATGTGGTGGTAGAGTCAACCGGCGTGTTTGAAACTTATGCTAAAGCTAAGGCTCACTTGGACGCCGGCGCGCGCAAGGTGGTAATTTCGGCGCCGGTTAAGGATGAACCATTACCCGGCATTCCCGGAGGCACTTTTCTTTTAGGAATCAATGATGAGAAATTAAGTGATCAAGTCATGACCTCTAATGGTTCGTGCACGACCAATTGTGCCGCGCCGGTGATAAAAATTTTAGATGAGGCGATTGGCGTGGAGAAGGCTTTGCTTAATACTATCCATGGTTATACCGCCACGCAAAAACTTGTGGATGTGGCCGATGCCAAAGATTGGCGACGGGGTCGGGCGGGGGCGATTAACCTTATTCCCTCAACGACGGGCGCGGCAGTGGCGGTCGGGCAAGTGATCCCGCAAGTGCAAGGCAAATTTGATGGCATTGCCATTCGCGTGCCAGTCATTACCGGCTCAATGATTGATGTGACTTTTATTTCGAAACGCCCGACTTCGGTTGAAGAGGTTAATGTGATTCTTGAAAAGGCGGCTAGCCTCCCCCAATGGCAAAAAACTTTTACCGTTACCAAAGAGGCGCTCGTGTCATCCGATATTCTCGGCAGTCCTTTTGCCTCAATTGCCGACCTTTCTTATACCAAGGTGGTGGGTGGCAATTTGGTCAAAATCATGGCCTGGTACGACAACGAAGCCGGCTATACCAATGCCCTAGTTGAGCACGTGATAAAATTGGGGCAGTAGGGCCATAAAGGAGAGCAAAAGCAATCTTGACAGCGTATATAAAAAGTATATACTGGTAATATTATGACTGAACAAGTAATTATCAAAATGGATAGCAAGCTCAAGCGGGGAGTGCAAAAGCGGGCCAAGGCCGAAGGCACCACCTTGAGTTCGGTTTTGCGTCAGGCCGCGATGGATTATTATGCCGGTCAAACTCGAATGGGTTTGATTGATTTGTCTTGGGCGCCAGTAGAGAAAGAAGAGGTTAATGCTAAAACCAAAAGAGACCTAGCTAAAGCTCATAATGATTACAAAATGGGGAAAAATATGTCGCCGGTTTTTCACAGCGCAGAATCAATGATTGAATATCTTAATCATCTTGACGAAAGGAAATCTCGACGTTAAAAAATGAATTTCATTTTGCATCCAAAATTTGAAAGACAGTTCTTAAAACTTCCCACCTCAGTAAAAGACTCTTTTAAAGAGAGATCATTGGTTTTTGGGCGGGATATTCATAATCCAATTCTTAATACTCACGCCTTGAAGGGTGACAAAATTGGGATGTTTAGCATAAATGTCACTGGCGATTATCGGGCGATCTTTTATATCGAGAACAATATTGCGGTCTTTTATAAAATTGGCCGGCATAGCGAGCTATACAATAAATAGTCCGTTTTTGTTATAATCTGACCATGACTATTTACTTGGGCACTGATCATGCGGGGTTTGAGTTGAAGGAGAAGATTAAGACCTATTTGAAAGGAAAAGGGTTGAATGTGCAAGATCAGGGCGCCTTTGCCATTGATCCCGAGGATGATTATACCGATTACGTGAAGATTGTGGCCAGGATGGTGCAAGGTGATCCTGAGAGCAAGGGGATTATTTTGGGTGGATCCGGCCAGGGTGAAGCGATTTGCGCTAATCGGTTTAAGGGTGTTAGGGCGGCGGTATTCTACGGAGGACCACTCGAAATTATTAAACTCTCGCGCCAGCACAATAATGCCAATATTTTGTCGTTGGGTGCGCGCTTTGTAAATTTTGATCAAGCTAAAGAGGCAATCGATTTGTGGCTTGCCACTCCCTTTTCTGAAGATCCGCGTCACGCTCGTCGAATTTACGAAATTGATGATAGGTCAATGGGCCGAGTAATTTAATATGGATCCCGTTAGAAGTCGCGATCGCTAAGATTTAATAAGATGTATAAAATATTATTAGTAGACGAAATTAATTATAGAAAGCGATTTAAGATCGCGATCTACTTCTAACGGGATGGAAATCATGCCATCAATAATCGCCGAGAATGCCGAAGAAGTCCGCACCAAAATTGCGCGAGTGGAGGGTCTTGTTAATTGGGTTGAAATTGATGTGGCCGATGGCGTTTTTGTGCCGAGCTTTACTTGGCCAATGCTCTTGGGCCAAGCACCAGAGGATCTTAAAGAGGTGGACGGCAAAACCAAAATTAGCTCCCACCTAATGGTTGAGCATCCCGAAACTTTGCTTGATGATTGGCAGGATTTTGTTGACCGCCTTATTTTTCATTATGAGTCGACCGATGAGATTGAAAAAATAATTGAGAGTGCCGGTGCGCATATGAGCTTGGGTATTGCTTTGGAACTCGCCACGCCGGTGGAAAAAATTTACCCGTATTTAGATAAAATAAAACTTGTTCAATTAATGAGCATTGAGCGGGTCGGTTATTCGGGCGAAAAATTTGACGAACGCGTGCTGAGCAAAGTCGAAGCACTCAAAACCAATTGGCCCGATGTTAAAATCATGATTGATGGCGGAATCGATTTAGAAATTGCCAAACGCCTCAAAGACGCCGGCGCCGACGGGCTCATTGTCGGCTCGCATATCTGGAATGCCAAAAATATTGAAGAAGCGATACACGATTTCCAATCGCTTTAATTTCCCTACATACTACATACAATATACAACATACACCCCATGATTTTAACTGACGATAAATTAAAATATTTAGAAGAGAAAGCGAAAAATATTCGGCGGGCGATTATTGAGATGCTGGTGGAGGCGCGATCCGGGCATACCGCTGGGGCGTTGGGGATGGCTGATATTTTTACCGCCCTTTATTTTGGCATTTTGAATCAGGATGTTAAAAAACCGGATTGGGAGGGGAGAGACCGGGTGATTTTATCAAACGGCCATATTTGCCCGGTGCTTTACGCCACTTTGGCCGAAGTGGGGTATATCGAAAAGAAAGAATTATCAACTCTCCGCAAATACGGCTCGCGCTTGCAGGGTCATCCGCATCGCGAATTTTTACCACTCGTCGAAACAAGCTCGGGTCCCTTAGGTGAGGGCTTGGGCCAAGCCGTGGGGATGGCTTTAGCGGATAGGCTCGATGCTTCTCAAACCCGCCTCGCCGGCGGGCAGGCTTCGCACAGATTTTTCTATTGCCTAATGAGCGATGGCGAGCTTGAAGAGGGCTCAACTTGGGAAGCCGCGATGTTGGCCGGCAAAGAAAAACCGCATAACCTCATTGCCATTGTTGATCGCAATAATATCCAAATTGATGGTAATACCGAAACTGTTATGCCTCTCGAACCACTGGCCGATAAATGGAAGGCTTTTGGCTGGCAAGTGATCGAAATCGACGGACACAGCTTCCAAGAAATTTATGATGCCATCGGCATGGCCAAATCGGTTTTTAATCGCCCGTCCGTGATCATTGCCCACACCACCCCCGGCAAAGGCGTGCCCGAATTCGAAAATAAATTCGAATGGCATGGCAAACCACCAACAAAAGAAGAGGGTGATAAAGCAATAAAAGAAATATGAGTAATTTAAATCCAAAACTTTACGATCTTAATGTTGAGCAAAAGGCGATTCGCGATGGGTTTGGCGAGGGGGTAATTGAAGCGGGGAAGAAGGATAAAAATGTAGTGGTGTTATGCGCGGATTTGAAGGAGTCAACCCGGGTTGAAGAATTTTCGCAAAAATGGCCAGACCGGTTTTTTGAGTTGGGCGTGGCCGAACAAAATTTGGCGACGGTAGCGGCAGGGATGGCCACGATGGGCAAGGTCCCTTTTATTGCCTCATACGCGATTTTTTCACCCGGGCGAAATTGGGAAATGATTCGCACGACCATTTGTTATAACAATACCAATGTTAAGGTTGTTGGCGCGCATGCGGGCCTCAATGTCGGCCCCGATGGCGGGTCGCATCAAATGCTCGAAGATATCGCCTTGGTTCGAGTTTTACCCAAAATGACGGTAGTGGTGCCCTGCGATGCCCTTGAGACCAAAAAGGCGACTTTGGCCTTAGCCGAGATGGTGGGCCCAGCCTACCTTCGCCTGGCCCGCGAAAAAACACCAATTGTTACCACCGCCGAATCAAATTTTAAAATTGGCCAAGCCGAAGTTTTGGTTGAGGCCGATGATCCCGCTGTTGCGATCATTGCTTGCGGGCCGATGGTTCACCGCGCGCTCATGGCGGCCAAAAAATTAGAGAAGGAGGGGGTCAAAGCTTTGGTGATTAATAATCACACGATCAAGCCTCTCGATGAAAAAACTTTGGTCGAAGTCGCTGGGCGAGCCGGGGCCGTGGTTACTTGCGAAGAGCATCAACAAATTGGCGGCTTGGGGAGCGCCATTGCCGAATTTTTCGCCACTACCAATCCGGTGCCGATTGAATTTGTCGGCGTTGCTGACCGCTTTGGTCAATCTGGCTCCGCCCTCGAATTAATGGAGCATTATGGCCTCGGCGTGGATGATATCATCGAAGCGGTAAAAAGAGTAATAAGTAGAAAGTAGTAAGTAATAAGTAAGATGCAAATTAAACCAGGGATTTATGAACATTATAAAGGCCATCAGTATCGGGTGATGGGAGTGGCTAAGCATAGCGAGACGCTAGAGGATTTGGTAATTTACGAAGCGCTTTATGATAATGAAGCCTCGAAACTCTGGGTTCGTCCAGCCGAGATGTTCACTGACGAAGTCGAAATCAACGGCCAAAAAATTCCCCGTTTTAAATTTATTTCGGAGTAATGGTCTTAGGACAAAGACTTTAGTACTATAATGCACGGTCGTACAAGTATGTGCTAAAATAGAATCATGATGATAGCAAAGAAAATTAACATAAAAAATATTATTTTGGAATCAATTGCTACGGCGGGCCTCCTTTCCCTTTCAATTTTAGTCCCAGGCGTTTTATCGGCAATTAGTAAAGCCGAGAAGCATAAACGTAAATATCAACAGAGATATTATATAAACAAAGTAGTGAGGGAAATGATCATTGCCGGTTTGGTTGAATATAAAAAGAACGATAAGGGAATAAATTGTTTAAGATTAACCACCAGGGGAAAAGAAAAATTGAATAATTATGCCCTAAAAAATTTAATTATAAAAAAGCCGTGGCGTTGGGATAAAAAATATCGAGTGATAATTTTTGATATCAAAGAATTCAAGCGAAAAACTCGCGACAAGTTGCGACGCTGGTTGGAGCATTTGGGTTTTGTTCGGTTGCAAAACAGTGTTTGGGTTTATCCCTACGAATGCCGAGAGGTGATAGTCCTCTTAAAATCACATTTCCATATTGGGAAAGAAGTTTTGTATATGACGGTGGATTCTATCGAGAATGATAAATGGTTAAAAGAGGAGTTCGAATTGAATTAGCACTATATTAAACGGTCGTACAAATATATGCTAATTTGTTTTTACATTAACCAGTCCTTATTTTAATTTCTCTTCAATTTGGGGGCGGGTGAGCAGGCCCTCGTGGGGGCCGATTTTGGTCACGACCGAAGCGGAGTTAATGGCGCCCCAAGTGAGGGCCTCTTCGGTCCCCTTACCACTAGCGGTGGCGGCGAGATAAGCGGAGGCAAAAGCATCGCCAGCGCCAGTGCGCTCAAGGGCCTCGCCGAGGCCAAGAAAGGCGGGGGCTTGGTAAAATTTATTGGCGCTGTCGAGGGCGCTCGCGCCTTGCTCACCGTCGGTGATGACAACGGTCTTTGGACCAAGAGACTTGATACTCTCGGCTAATGTTTGGAGCTCGGTTGTGCGAGAAACGACTTGGCTACGCGAAGTCGCATCTCTCACAATTCGCTCTGCTTCCTGTTTATTGCAAAAAAGAATTTCAGTGCGAGCGTAAAGTTCTTTTAATTTTTCAGCACCTAATTTCATTTGCCAAGTGCCCGGGCTAAAAGCCAATTTGGTTTCAGGGTGAGCCGTGAGCCAATCAATAATTTGTTGATGAACCGAAAAATCACTATCGCTAACTGATGACAAATAAAGCCAATTGGCCTCGGGATTTTCGGGATTACTTTGGGCGGAGTCGAAGGGCCAATAATTAGGATAATTTTCGTGCTTAACTAAAATTGTGCGATCATCGGCATACCACAAAACATAATTATAATTAGTGGCGATGCCGGCATTTTTCTTAATCCATGTCGTATCCACTCCCGCTTTAATTAATTTATCTAAAGTTTTAGCGCCATGAGCGTCGTCGCCGATGTTTGAGACATAGGCAACTGAGAGACCCAGCTTGGTCGCGCCGAGGGCAACATTCGAACTATTACCGCCAGCCGGTACCTCGGTGACGGATTCGTAAGGAATTTTTGAAGCAAATTTCATGCAGATTTTGCATTCGGGTTTATCAATCTCGCAATTAAGTTCGGCCTCGGATAGGCGAATAAAAGCATCAGTGGCGTTATCCCCCACGGTGATTAAATCAAATTTTGTCATATGCTATGATTATAATATGAAAACTCTAAAAGAGGTAATTAACGAGGCGGATAAAAATAAGGTTGCCATTGGCCATTTTAATATCTCTAATATTGAGGGTTTATGGGGCATCTTTCGGGCGGCGAAGGATCTTGAGGTGCCTGTAATCATCGGCGTATCTGAAGGGGAGAGGGACTTTGTTGGTGTACCGCAAGTGGCGGCTCTCGTCGCCAGTTTGAAAAAAGAATTTGATTACCCCATTTATTTGTCGGCTGATCATACCTCCTCTTTTGATCGAGCGAAGGAGGCGATCGACGCCGGCTTTGACATGATTGTTTTTGACCGGAGCGAATTGTCGCTTGAAGAAAATATTGCCGAAACAAAAAAATGTGTCGAGTACGCGCGAAGTGTTAACCCCGATATTTTAATCGAGGGCGAACTTGGCTATATCGGCAAATCATCCAAAATGCTCGACGAGATTCCTGAAGGCGCGGCGATTGGCGAAGAGACCATTACTAAGCCAGAGGAAGCTAAAAAATTGGTGGACGAAGCGGGGGTAGACGTTTTTTCCCCGGCCGTAGGCAATTTGCATGGGATGCTAAAACATTCGCCTAACCCCAAATTAAATACTCAAAGAATCA
>JBAZNO010000014.1:0-10773 GCA_041649195.1 Minisyncoccota bacterium
AATTAAGAGCTCGGTTGAGGCCTACACCAAAGCCGACCTTCCCAAGTTGCAAAATAGTAAAAAGTAAATAAGATAGGCATATGACAGACAATAATAAGAAAATTCTCCTAAGTGGGGTTAAGCCGACCGGGCGGCCGCATATCGGTAATTATTTTGGCGCGATGAAACAATTTGTCGATTTGCAAAATGAGTATCAAGCCTATGTCTTTATCGCCGACTTGCATGCCCTCACCACCGCTCGCGACGCCAGGCAACTCAAACAAGACACCCTGGACTTGGTTTTTGATTATCTCGCGATTGGTCTTGATCCTGAAAAAGTCATTTTCTTTAAACAATCTGATGTTCTCGAGCATGCGAACCTCGCTTGGATCTTTAATTGCCTCACGACCATGCCCTATCTTGCTCGCGCCCACGCCTTCAAAGATGCCGAGGCCAAGAGTAAGGAGGTAAATGTTGGCCTCTTTGATTACCCGCTCCTCATGGCGGCTGATATTTTATTGTACGACAGCGATGTGGTGCCGGTTGGTCAAGATCAAAAACAACATGTGGAGATCGCCCGCGATACCGCCGAGAAATTTAATTTTAATTATGGCGAAACTTTTAAATTGCCCGAGCCCTTAATTTTGGACCATGTTAAAACAGTGCCGGGGATTGATGGCCAAAAAATGAGCAAGAGTTATGGTAATACCATCCCGCTCTTTGCTGACGAGAAAGAAATTAAGCGCTTGGTAATGGCCATTAAAACTGATTCGAAGGGGGTGGAAGAAGCCAAAAATCCCGAGGAGTGCAATGTGTTTGCGTTGCATAAGTTTTTCACGCCCGCCCCGCAACTAGCCGAAATTAAAAAGCGTTATGTTGACGGGGGGATTGGCTATAAAGAATCCAAAGAAATTTTGGCTGACAACATGAACGCCTATCTCGCCCCGCTCCGCGCCAAGCGAGAAGAAATTGCCAAAGACCCCGCCCGCGTGATCGACATCCTCAAAAAAGGTGCCGAAATCGCCCGATCTAAAGCCAAATTAAAGATGGCTGAAGTGAAGGCTAAAGTTGGGATTGATTTGTAACCCCCCCCACCTCTCCCCGCCAGACCTCAAGTGAACCCGAGGTCTGGCGGGTTGTGCTAATTGCAACGCAACGATATAATTAAATAGTCATGGAGAAAAAAGCGACAAAAACAATCAAAAAAGATCAGCTCGGCATTTTGCTTGAAGACATTAATGGCAAGTTTGGCCAGACAATGGAAGGTTTTTCGGTTTTGACTAAACAAATGAAAGAGGGTTTTGAAGAGGTAAAAAAAGAAATCACAGATTTTAAAGAAGAAACTAATAGTAAATTCGAGACTGTGTTTAACTATCTCTCGGTGCTAGAGCCACAGGGTGAAAAAATCGCCAAACTAGACAAAAGGGTAACAATTATAGAAAAACAATTAGTCAAAAACTAATTTGCACAAAATTTAATTAGTGGTATGATTTAAATAAGCTCTTGAGCCGATTAACAACCGGATTCGAACCTCAAGAATTAAGATATAAATCAGGGTGGCACCGCGATTTACAGTCGCCCCTGCGAATCTTTCAATTGAAGGATTTGGAGGGGCGATTTTTGTTAACAAAAATATCCAACCTTATCGAAGTTCGACTTCGATAGACCATGGTAAAATGTGGACAAACTAGCCAAAAAACCCTTATTGTGCGATATCCAATCTCGCACACATATAAAGATTTATGGATACCCCAGAAAATTTAGAACAATTACCCGAGTTAGAATTTGAGTATTCACCAGAGACAGAGCTGGAACAGGTCAAGGGTCTTTTACGCCCAACAAAAAGAAAATTCTTTGTTGAAAAAAAATATAAGGTAGATCTGCCAAAAGGTGTATCCTTAGAGGACGAAAGAGAGTGGTTAGGGGAAGAGCTTTTAAGTCTGATTGAAAGCGAAATTGATAAAGAAAAAGCTTTTAAAATTAGACAGGAGGTAGAAGAGGCTTGGCCCTGGATTATAGACAAATTAAAACAACTTTTAGGAGAATTAGAGCTTGTGATTCCGGCCAATTACCGTGTCCGTTTTACAAATTACGGACCCGGTGGACAATTCAACCCGCCAAACGGCATAATTCTTTCAATTTCTGATTCTAAAAATTGGCCCGAGAGAATACCTAGGACCTTGGTTCATGAGGCGATCCACGATGCCATTCATCACCTAATCAAAAAATATGGTTTTGACTCTGGTAACCCAGATGGTCATTGGGTCAAAGAACATATAGTAGATAGATTAATGAAAAAAGTCGTTCCCGATAGCCATCTTCAAAAGACCCAATTAGATTCAAAAAAGATTGAGAAAATGGACAAAATCTTCGACCAATATTATCCAAATTTAGAAAAAATATTAGAAGAAATTAACAAACAAATTTATGATAAACAGAATTAAAATAGGGGAATTGAGTAAGCACATTGGGGAGGAGGTGAGTATTGCCGGGTGGGTGGACGTGCGGCGCGACCACGGCAAATTGATTTTTATTGATTTGCGAGATGTGAGTGGCAAAGTGCAAATGGTGGTGGTGCCTGCCCGAACTGAGGATCAGGGCGGGCCAGATCAGGCAAAAACGGTTGAGTTAGCTCAAAAATTACGGCCAGAGTGGGTAATTAGAGTAACCGGCACGGTTAATGCTCGACCAGAGAAGATGATTAAGGCTGGCCAACTCAATGGTGAACTTGAAATTGAGGTTAAGGAAATTGAGATTTTGAGCGAGGCCAAAGAATTACCGTTTGAATTAGGAACTGAAATTAATCTCGACACCTATCTTGATTATTTACCACTCACTTTGCGCACCGAAAAAGCGCGAGCGATTTTTAAAGTCCAAGCGCAAATTATTAAGTCTTTCCGCGAGTATTTAAACGGTCAAGGCTTTACCGAATTTCAAGCGCCCAAATTAATTGGCGAAGATGCCGAAGGTGGCGCCAACTCCTTTAACATCGAGTATTTTGGTCACACCGCCCACTTGGCCCAAAGTCCGCAACTCTATAAACAAATTATGGTAGGGATTTTTGAACGCGTTTTTGCCGCCGGCAACGTTTATCGCGCCGAGAAGCATAGCACCACGCGTCACTTAAACGAGTACACCAGCTTGGATATCGAGATGGGCTTTATTACCGACCACTTGGATGTGCTCAAAATGGAAATGGGCTTTATTGCCAAAATAATGGAGGACCTACACTCCAATTGCGCTCAAGAATTTGCCTTATTTGGCGCTGATATCCCCGAGGTGCCAGCTGAAGTGCCGATCCTTAAATTACGCGCTGCTCAGCAAGTGATTAAAGAAGAATTTGGCCAAGATAGCAGTAATGAGCCAGACCTCGAACCACAACACGAACGCTGGCTCTGCGAATATTCGAAAAAGAAATTTAATTCGGATTTTATTTTCATCTCACATTTCCCGATTACCAAAAGACCTTTCTACACCATGGAAGATAAAACTGATCCGGGTTATGCCATGGGGGGAGACCTCCTCTTTCGTGGAGTAGAAATTACCACTCTCGCTCAACGCATCCATAATTACGATGAATTAGTCGCCTCGCTTGAAAGAAATAAATTGGATCCCGAAAAATTCCGCTATTATCTCCAAGCCTTTAAATTTGGCATGCCACCACACGGGGGATTGGGTCTCGGGCTTGAACGCCTAACCGCCAAACTCTTGGGCATCGAAAATGTGAAGGAGGCCACCCTCTTCCCGCGTGACCTGAACCGCATTGATAATTTACTGTCAACAAACGGCTAGTTTTTATTTTTGTTTAAATTGTGCTATAAATATAATTAGATAGCGTCAAGATCGGCAAAAATTGAATTCTCCTTAAAGGTGTTTTGTGCTCAATTTACCAAACGGTTGAAAACTTCACTAACACATTTTTAACACCTTACGCCCTACGTGTGAACAAGTGAAATCGTTGGATTGAGACCGTCACGGAGAAAGGAGGAGTAACGAGTGACAGACAATTTTGTCGAAAGAAAAAGCCGACCTTCCCTGTGCGGAAGGTAAAAATCTTGACGCTTTTTCTTTTTGACCATTTTTGACTAATAGTTCACTAACTATTTTCTCGCGACCGCACAAATATAGTTAGCTGGCAAAATAAAATTTTGAAAAAGAAAACCCGCCAACACTTACCGTCGGCGGGGTCCTCTCAGTTTTGGGACAGGCTACATAAAGAACAAGATCTTTATTGTAGCCGCAAGAATGACGAGAGACTCGAGCAAACTGAGGATTCGTCCGACGATACGGCCTGCCCTGACGAAGGGTGAATCTGATTGGCCATTTAACAGACCAAAAAGAAAACTCCCAAATAAGGCCCGGACTTGAATTATCGCGCTACTCATACTTGTTTCCTTTCCTCTTAGGTCAAACTTCAACCTCTTTGCATTATAAACCCAATATCACACCTTGTCAAGTATTTGGGGGATTGAGGGAAAATGGTGTAAAATAAAGCTGAAATGGGAGATGATTTTAAGATAAAGGTTGGGGAGTTTGAGGGGCCATTGGACCTGTTACTAAACCTGATTGAGAAACGTAAAATGCATATCTCGCAGGTGTCTTTGGCGCAAGTGGCCGATGATTATGTTAATTTTTTAAAAAACGAGCAAAACGGACAATCAATGGAAGATATGGCCAATTTTATCATGGTCGCTTCAACTTTGATGCTGATAAAATCCCTCGCTCTTTTGCCCGGTTTGCAATTAACTGAAGAAGAAAAAGAGAGTGCCGGCGATTTAGAAGAAAGATTAAAACATTTACAAAGGGTCCGCGATTTAAGCCGACATCTTAAAGAACGTTTTGGCCAAAATATTATCTGGGGCCGAGCCGAATCGGCGGAGGCAATGACCGTTTTTGCCCCGACTCAAGAAATTACCCAGCCGGGAATTTTAGACACGATCAAACGGCTAATCAATAATTTGCCAGTGAAAGAAATTATCCCACAAACAATCATCAAAAAAGTCATCAGTTTAGAGGAGGTGATTAGTGACTTGGCCGAGCGAGTAGGCCGAGCACTCAAAATGAGTTTTAGTGATTTTGTGAAAGACAAAAAAGATAAGGTTAATATTATTGTTAGCTTTCTCGGCATGCTCGAGCTCGTTAAACAAGGGGCAATTAATATCGAGCAAAAGGCTCATTTTGCCGAAATTGATATGGAAAATACGTCAGTAGGAATTCCGCGATACTAGATATATAATATAAAAAATGAATTTAGAAACAAAAATAGAAGCAATCTTATTTTACAAGGCCGAGGCCATTACCGTGAGCCAATTGGCTAAGTGGCTGGCTGTTCCTGTTTCTGAAATTGAAACCGGTCTTGCTAATTTATCAAACAATTTAAACGAAAGGGGAGTAAGACTAGTTAGACAGGGAGAGGAAATAATGCTCGGCACCGCCCCCGAAGCCAGCTCGTTAATTGAGCAAATTACTAAGGAAGAATTATCGCGCGACCTAGGCAAGGCGGCCCTTGAGACCTTAACTTTAATTATTTATGAGGGGCCATTGGCCCGGGCCGAGATTGATTATGTGCGCGGAGTTAATTCGAGTTTTATTTTACGTCACCTCCTCGTCCGCGGGCTAATTGAGCGCGAAATTGACCCCAAAGATGCCCGTCGTTTTATTTATCGGCCAACCCTCGAACTCTTGCGCTATCTTGGGATTGAAAAAGTGGCAGACCTGCCCGAATACGAAGAAATTAAAAAACAGGTTGATAATTTTTTAGCTAACGCCGAACTGGCCAAAGAAAATGGAGGAGAAATCTAAACCCAAACATGACAATGGTGTCATCATTAGTTTAATTGTGGCGCTTATTTTGATTTGGAGCGGATTTTATTTTTCTTACCCCAATTTTTTTGAATTACAAAAAAAAGCCACCGAGGTTGCCGAGCAAAAAATTGAAAAGCAAAGAGAAGTGGTTCGAGCCTCGGCTTTTGATGATCTAAACCTAGAGGCCAAAACTTTTGCCGTTTATGATTTAGAAACTGGTAAATTAATTGCCGGTAAAAATGAAAAACAGCTTTTACCTCTCGCCTCAATTACCAAGGTGATGACCGTGCTTGTGGCTAGCGAAAATCTGGACGCTGAGGCAAAAGTCACCATCAATAAAACGACCAGCGCCGGTAACGGGGGATTGCGCCAAGGAGAAAAGTGGAGGTTCGCTAATTTGGCCGCTCTGACCTTAGTGGCGTCATCAAATGATGGAGCGACCGCTTTGGCCGAAGCCGGTCAATCGGCCAGCACAAGTAGCTTTGTCGAAAAAATGAATGCCCGGGCCCAAGAGCTCGATCTAGATCTGCACTTTATCAACCCAACCGGCTTGGACGAAGAGACTTTACCCGGCGGTCAGGGTTCGGCCCTATCAGTCGCTAAATTATTTTCTTATATAACAAAGAACCAGCCCGAACTCCTCTCGGCCACTAAAGAACCAATGCTAAAGGAAAAGAGTCTGGATAATTTTGGCCACACCGTTTTGAATACCAACACCATTACCAGAAATATCCCCGGATTAATGGCCTCAAAGACCGGCTATACCGATTTGGCCGGAGGCAATTTGGGCATCGTGGCTAATATCGGCTTACGCCGACCAATCGTCGTTGTCGTTTTAGGTTCGAGCGAAAGTGGACGCTTCACTGATACCCAAAAATTAATTGAGGCTAGTCTTAATTATTATTCTAATCTTGCCCCGCTTTAGCGTGGGTTAATTAAATATGGTCTATTTAAGTTTAATCAAAGTCTTTCTCCCCACAGCTTTAGCTTTCTTCATTGGTATCGGAATTGCCCCCCTCCTTACTCATTGGCTTTATAAAAATAAAATGTGGAAGAAGCGAGCCGGCAAGATCGCCCCAGATGGTCGCGAAACTCCCATTTTTAATGAGCTTCATAAAAATAAGGAGGTCAATACTCCCCGCATGGGCGGGATCGTAATTTGGGGGAGCACCCTGCTAACTGTTTTGGTTTTTATTTTAATTAATTGGCTTTTCCCCAGCGACTTAAGTTCCAAACTTAATTTCTTTAGCCGTAATCAGACTTGGCTACCTCTTTTCACTCTTTTAGTAGGAGCCTTAGTTGGCTTAGTTGATGATCTTTTGCAAGTCCGTGCCACCCCTGAACAGGCCAAAACAGCCGGGCTTTCTTTTGGGCGACGGTTAGCAATTGTCACGATCCTAGCCCTTATTGTCTCCTATTGGTTTTACTTCAAATTAGGCGTTACTTTTATAAACCTCCCTTTCGTTGGCGAGTTGGCTCTCGGTTGGCTGATTATTCCGCTCTTTGTTTTTACGATGATTGCCCTGTTCTCGAGCGGGGTAATCGACGGCCTTGATGGCCTCTCTGGCGGCATTATGGCCATTATTTTTGCCTCCTATACCGTCATTGCCTTCTTTCAAAATCAGATTGACCTAGCGGCCTTTTGTGGAGCCGTCACGGGAGGACTCCTGGCCTTCTTATGGTTTAATATCCCACCAGCTCGCTTTTATATGTCCGAGACAGGCATTTTGGGGCTAACCACCGCCTTAACGGTAGTGGCCTTCCTTACCGAATCAGTCGCCACTTTACCGATTATCGCTTTGCCCTTAGTCGCCACCGTAATTTCAGTCGTCATTCAACTCTTATCGAAAAAATTTCGAAACGGCAAAAAGGTTTTTAAGGTAGCCCCCCTTCACCATCATTTCGAAGCCATTGGCTGGCCGGCCTACAAAGTCGTGATGCGTTATTGGGTTATTGGGATCGTCTTCGCCATCATTGGCATGATTATCACCCTCATCGGTGGTCCAAAACTCTAATTACAACACATAACCCCAGATTCCAAGGGTAATCCTTGGACAAGGTTAGTTGACTTTTTTGGCGGTGGTGATTTGATTAAGCACTTTTTTGATTGGTTCAAGTGAAGCATCGTCAATTATCGAGAGGGCCATAACTTCGGGATTAAGCTTTTTGGCTTTGGTTAAAAGTTTTTTGAGTTCGGCGTCGGTCACAGTATCAGTTTTAGTAATAATTAAATATTCAGGCTTCTCAATTAATTTGGGATTATGGGCTTCGAGTTCGGCGCGAATTGTTTGATAATCTTTGACAAGATCTTCGCTCTCAGCCGAAACTAAATGAAAAAGAGTTTTGGTTCGTTCAACATGACGCAAAAATTTATGGCCCAAACCTTTGCCCTCCGAGGCGCCCTCAATTAATCCGGGGATATCAGCTAGCACCAAATCGTAATAAACGCCCAGATTTGGCTCAAGGGTGGTGAAAGGATAATTAGCCACTTTGCTTTGGGCATTAGTCAACAAATTAAGCAGAGTCGACTTGCCCACATTAGGCAAACCAACCAAACCGACATCGGCAATTAATTTGAGTTCAAGCTCGAGTTCAAAGCTTTCGCCGGGCAAACCAGGCTGAAATTCTTTGGGCGTAGTGTTAATCGAAGAACGAAATTTAAAATTACCCTTGCCAGATTTACCACCCTTGGCAATTAAGACTTGTTCGCCAATTGAAGTCATCTCAAGGTCTTTACCGGTCGTGAGATTGTGAATGACCGTGCCAACCGGGATCTTTAAAACCAAGTCCTGACCATCCGGACCATCAACAAAGCTCGCATGTCCGGGGCCACCATTATCGGCCACAATATCCTTTTGGTAACGAAATTGGGCCAAAGCGCCAAGGTCCGAAACCCCGACAAAAAAGATGCTCCCGCCTCGTCCACCGTTGCCACCGGTTGGTCCATCAGCCATTTTGAGATTATTAAAAGCCACCGCGCCCCGCCCGCCATGTCCCGCGACCACTTTAATTTTGACTTCGTCTAAAAGCATTGTTTACCCTGTAGAGTTTTCGCTATACTCAACAGGGTGAAAGAAGTATAGCATAGTTTTGGGAGAATGTTATATAATATGGATATTGTCAAATTATTAAAATAAGATCTAATAAATAATATGGGAATGGAAAATTTGGGAGGGAACCAGCCCTTAGAAATAACACCAGAAAAGGTAATTGAAGCCTTACTTGCCAACCGTGAGGACATCGAACCCTTGGCTCAATTTATCGATCAATTACAAGCAAAGGTTGACCGTGAAGAAATTGGGTTACTTGAGTTAAGTAAGCAAATAGCCGATCTTTATTTGGGCTTAGTGCAAAAAGACCTCTACTGGGTCGAGCACACTAATTGGGCCCTGGACGATCTCGCCCAAATCGCCAATCAAAAAGGTGACCAAGAAATGCTGGACTTTGTTGAAACTCAAAAATTACAAGTTGCCACCAAACAACGGCCGAATTAAAATTGGAAATCATAATCAATTCGCGGTAAAATGGGGGAGTAATGAAGGCTAAAAGACCAGACCGGGTTTTGTTGTTGATTGTGCTGGTTTTGATCGTGGTCGGTTTTGCTATTTTCTTGTCAGCCTCACTAGGGCAAATGGGACGAGATAGCGCGAGCTTCTCCACGGTCGCTCTTAAACAATTGGGGGTTCTGTTGGGCGGTTTAATTTTAACCATTCTTTTTGCTAATTTACCTTATAAAAGTCTCAAACCTTATTCGCCTTATCTTTTGGCTTTAGCTATCGGTTTAACGGCTTTGGTTTTTTTGCCGGGCTTTGGTTTTTCTTTTGGAGGAGCTAAGCGTTGGCTTGAACTTGGACCCTTTACCCTCCAGCCCTCCGAATTTCTCAAACTGGCTTTCATTATCTTTCTCGCGGCCTGGGCCGGAGCAAGAAAAGATCGCTTGCAAAGTTTTGCCGGCGGCTTCCTTCCTTTTTTAATTTTTCTCGGGGTCGTCAGCGGTTTAATGCTCTTACAGCCCGATACTGGCACTTTGATGGTTATTATTGCTGGCGCTTTGGGTATTTTTATTGCCGCCGATGGTCATTGGCGTCATCTTTTTCTTTTATTCTTATTGGGCGTAATGGCTATTGGCTTTCTCGCGGTCACTCGACCTTATGTCAGAGATCGCATTGAGACCTTTTTAAATCCTAAACACGATTTGACCGGCTCTTCTTATCAAATCAATCAATCGCTCATCGCCATTGGCTCAGGTGGGGTTTTGGGCCGAGGTTTTGGACAAAGTGTGCAAAAATTTAATTTCTTACCCCAACCAATTGGTGACTCCATTTTTGCCGTCGCCAGCGAAGAATTTGGCCTGCTCGGCGCCTCTTTATTAATTGCCCTCTATTTAGCCTTCGCCATCTGGGGCCTAAAGATTATGTCTCGAGTGGTGGACCCCTTTGGCCGTCTCTTAGGTACGGGCCTAATTGTCCTCATTACCGGTCAAGCCTTTATTAATATCGGGGCCATGTTGGGATTATTGCCCCTCACTGGCGTACCCCTGCCCTTCATCAGCCACGGGGGAACGGCCCTCCTCTTTGCTTTAATCGAGGTCGGTATTATACTGAATATATCTAAAGCAAAGTAGTATGTTGTATTTAGTATATAGTATATAGTATGAAGATTTTATTTACAGGTGGGGGATCGGGCGGGCACTTTTATCCCATCATTGCCATCGCTCAAGAAATTAGACGTTTATCTGTCGCCGAAAAATTGGTGGAATCAGAGCTTTTATTTATGTCTGACGGGCCTTATAACCCGAAGGCTTTGTTTGAAAATGGCATTAAATTTGTTCCGGTCTCGGCCGGCAAATTGCGACGCGACAAATCGCCACTGAGTTTGTTTAAAAATTTTCTTGATCTTTTCAAAACTTTTTTTGGCTCAATTAGCGCCATTTTTAAAGTCTTTTCTATATACCCCGATGTCGTTGTTGGTAAAGGTGGTTATGCCAGC
>JBAZNO010000015.1:0-10727 GCA_041649195.1 Minisyncoccota bacterium
TCCACCCGAGAAGCGTGAACGAAGAGGCGAAGAGATCATGGCCACTCGGGTTGTCGCGGCAATTAAGGTAAAGGGAGGTAGGTCAATTTGGATGACGCGCGCGCCCGGCCCTTTGCCGATGACAATATTCAGCATCCCGGCCTCCATGGCGGGATAAAGTATCTCTTCAATCATTTTATTGAGACGGTGAACCTCATCTATAAACAGGATATCCCCAGGGGATAGGTTGGTCAGGATCGAAGCGAGGTCGCCCACCTTCTCGATGGCCGGACCAGAGGTCGCTTTAATCGGGGCGCCCATTTCGCGAGAGATTAAATGGGCGAGAGTCGTTTTACCCAGTCCGGGTGGGCCATAAAAGAGAAGATGCTCGGGTGGGTGAGAGCGCTCTTTAGCCGCTTGGAGCAGGATTTTGAGGTTATCCTTGATCGCTTTTTGCCCCACATACTCCTCCCAGGTAGAAGGGCGCAAGGAGCGATCTAAAAAAATATCGTTTTCTATACTTGACATACAATTTGTTTTGTGCTAACATAGACCAAGACAATCAAGCTTACAAATCTCTAAACAATCTAGGCCGATTTATCGACCTAACGGGTCTTTTTGATAGGACGTTTCGGTTCCCACCCTAGCAGTGGACCAGACGGAAATTATCCTGGATAATTTTCCTAACTTTAGTTGCATTACGAAAGAGATTGTTTAGAGATTTGTATTCTGGATTGTTAAAGACCTAAATTATTTCTTCATACAGGTCAATTACTCGGCCCATCTCCTCAATTGTCGTCTCGCCCTTAATTACCTTAAGCAGGCCATCTTGACGCATGTCGAGGATCTTTTGAGGGATAGCCGAAATCTTGATTTCTTTTTCGTTCGGGTTAACGATGGTGGCCTGAGCCACGGCATCGTCCATCACAATGGCCTCAAAGATACCCTCTCGGCCCTTAAAGCCGGTGCCATGACATTTTTCACAACCAACATTTTTATAAATCTGACCAATTTGCCCTTCGGCCCAACCGGCGGGGATTAATTCGGGTCGTTTTTTCTTAATACTCTCTAAAATCTTAATAATTAAATCTTTTTCGGCCGGCTCTGGTTCTTTTGCCTGTTTACAAAATTCACAAAGTTTACGGAGAAGACGTTGGGCAATCGAGAGGGTTAGGGCCGAAGTAATAATTTTTGGGTTAAGGCCAAGATCAATTAAACGGGGGATCGCGCCTTGAGCATTATTGGTGTGCAAGGTGGAGAAAACGAGGTGCCCGGTAAGCGAAGACTGCACGGCGATTTTAGCCGTTTCAGGATCACGAATTTCTCCCACCATGATAATGTCGGGGTCTTGGCGCAGGGCACTTCGTAACCCAGAGAGAAAGGTATAACCCTGTTTACGATTAACCTGTGTTTGGTTGATGCCCTCCAAGTGGTATTCGATCGGATCTTCAATGGTAATGATTTTGCTTTCGGTCGAATTAACTTCGCGCAAGAAGGAGTAAAGGGTGGTGGTTTTACCCGAACCAGTCGGACCCGTGAGGAGGACAAGACCATTTGGTTTATGAATTTCTTGTTTAAAGACCTCAAATAATTGTGGTTCAATTCCTAATTTTTCAAAGGTCACATTAATTGATTCAGGATTTAAAATACGCATGACAACCGATTCGGCATAAGCCGAAGGGATAACCGAGGCACGGATTTCGATCTCGGTATTTTTTAACATAATACTGAAACGTCCGTCTTGGGAGGATTTTTTAACATTTAATTTCATTCCCGAGACAAGTTTGAGACGAGAAATAACCTGGGTATAAATTTTAGTCGGAAAAGTGGCGACATCTTCAAGCACGCCGTCTAAGCGGTAACGCAAACGAATATCATTTTGCTCGGGTTCAATATGAATATCGGAGGCTTCGGTCACTAGACCGCCGGCCATGATAATTTCTAAGATACCAGAAATTCCTCCCTCCTTCTCGGCGAGAGCACTTTCTTTAATTAGTTCGTTTTCGATATCTTTAAGGGTTTTAAATTTTTCAGTAAATTCAATAATGCTGTCGCTGGAGATTTCGATTTGGCCGGCGCGAGAGCGATTAGACTTGGAGATTTCGGAATATTTTTCCCAAGCATTTTCCATCCCTAATTCAGAGGCGAGATAAACCGAGACGTTAAAGTTTTTTCCCTTCAATTCATCAATCACGGCTTGGGCACCACCTCTTTCGGGTGAAATAATGGCGAGACTTAAGTTCTTGCCAGAGAGACGAAAGGCGGCCACTCCTGCCTGGCGAGCTTCAGCCTCGGTAACAATTCGTAGCGCGTCGGTATTAATAAGTGTTTTAGAGAGGTCAAGATAGGGGAGATTATAGTGGTCAGCGAGAACTTGGGCCAATTCTTCAGCCTCTTTAGCGCGCAATTCATCAATTTGGCGCTCACTAGTTCGATTATCGCTTTGTTGTTGGTCACTAGAACTCATTTTTATTATTTTACCTCTTTTCCTAGTCTATTACTAGCATGGCCGGGGATTAAGGCAATGCCAAGGAGTGGATAAATGGCCTATTTAAGCCATATTTTGGCGATTTGGTCAATAGCTATTGACAAAGAAATAAGGCTATGCTATACTTAAAGCAGAATACAGAAGGAAACCTGTCCCTTGGAACTCCCAAGGAGACAATTACAAGAAGGAGAGACCCCATGAAAAAGATGTACATTGCCATAATAATTGCGTTGCTTGTTGCCACCCCGGCTTTCGCTGGGCGTCACCATGACAGTCATGGCGGCGGTGTGAGTGTTGGTATTGGGTTGGCCGGTGGGGCTTTCGGGCTCTCGGTCAATACCGGGCACGTTTCGGTTGGCATCAATCACGGATCGAGTTACCCCATTGGCTACTCGGCTCCCGTGGTCGTCGTCCCAGTTCGTTCTAGTGGCGGGTATTGCGACACGTCGTACCGTCAACAACAACGAAACCAGGTCCGGAATTGGTACCGTGCCGAGAAAGAAAGCCTAGACTATCGGTATCAAAGGAAAAAGAATCAGATCAAAGCCGAAGGTCAAAGCCGGAAGACTCAGGCCAAGATTCAGTACCAGGGCCCGGAGCGGCAAGACGCACTTAATGTGATTGAGTTCGAAATTCAAAATCAGCTCAATCAACTGAACCTGAACAAACAGATTGAGCTTGACCGGCTCAACCTGTCATATCAGAATCAGATGAGCATGATTCGTTAGAAAGGCGCCTAAGGCGCCGAGGAGAAGGTTTCGACCCTCCTCGGCGCCTTTTCTTTTTGCTCACTTTTGATAGCCTTAAAGAAATGAAATTTATTTCTAAAAGTTTAAAAGATACTCAAAAAATTGCCGGGGAAGTCTTGGTAAAACTTAGTGCTTGTGCGAAGTCGGATCTGGCTACGCGAGATACGACTTCTCACAAGTTAAAAGCCGCCGTTTTGCTTTTGCAGGGGGATCTCGGTTCAGGCAAAACCACTTTTACTCAAGCCTTGGCGCGCGAATTGGGGGTTAAAGAAAATTTAACTAGCCCAACTTTTGTTTTAATGAAAAGCTACGTGACCCGCGCGCGCCGGTCGGAGTCTCGACGAAGGCCGGAAGCTTCAGCGAAGTGGGCAAATCTTATTCACATCGACGCTTATCGCTTAAACCAAGGCGAAGATCTTAAAAATCTTGGCTGGGACGAAATAAGCTCTAACCCTAATAATCTAATAGTGGTAGAATGGCCAGAGAAGGTGTCTAGCCTTTGGACGGGGGAGGAGACCAAACTCAATTTTAAATTTATTGATGACCAAACAAGAGAAATATCAGACTAAGATTGTCCTTATTGACGCTCATGCCATTTTGCATCGGGCGTATCATGCCTTGCCGGATTTTAGTTCGACCAAGGGTGAGCCAACCGGCGGATTATATGGCTTGGCTTCAATGTTGATGCGGATTATCACCGACCTTAAACCAGATTATCTTTTTGCCTGTTATGATCGGGCCGAACCAACTTTTCGCAAACAGGTTTACGAAAATTATAAAGCGACGAGGCCCAAAGCTGAGCCGGGCCTAATTGCGCAGATTATTCGGTCGCGCGATATTTTTACTGCTCTTCATATCCCGATTTATGATCAACCGGGATTTGAGGCGGATGATATAATCGGCACTCTAGTAAAGAAATTAGAGAAAGAAAAAAATACTAAAGTGATCATTGCCTCGGGGGATATGGATACAACGCAATTGGTTGATGGCGACAGGGTAGTGGTTTTTACCTTGAAGAAAGGTTTAAACGATACTGTTATTTATGACGAAAAAATGGTTAAGGAGCGTTATGGTTTTGCCCCCGAATTTTTGGCCGATTACAAAGGGCTACGTGGTGACCCGTCGGACAATATTATTGGGGTGGAGGGGATTGGCGAAAAAACGGCAACGACTTTGATTCAAGAATTTGGGACGATTGAGGATATTTATAAAAAATTAAAAACAAAAAGTGGTGAGACCAGTTTTTTGGCGAAGGGGATTAAACCGCGAATTATTGAAATTTTAAAAAATAATGAAGAGGAAGCGATTTTTTCGAAAACTTTGGCTACTATTCGCACCGATGCCAAAATTGATTTTAAAATGCCCGCCAAGACTTGGGGCGAGACTTTTGAAACGACTCTGGCCGAGAAATTATTTGAGGAATTGGATTTTCGAACGCTGATTGGGAGGGTGAAGAAGTTGGGCGAGGTGGGAAGTCCGACTTCGCGTAGCCAAGTCGTACTTCACACCGAAGAAGAGAATAAAGAAATTAAAGAATTAGCGATTGCTTTGTGGTTAATTAATTCTGACCGAACGAGTCCTGATCTTGAAGATACTTATAATTATGTTGGATCTCAAGATTTAAATCAGGCTAAAGAAAAATTAATGGCTGATCTTGAAAAATTGGGTCTAAAAAAAGTTTACGAAGAAATTGAGTTGCCGCTTATTCCTATTCTTGAACAAGCGCAAACGCGGGGAATTAAAGTTGATAAAAAGTTATTGAAAGAATTATCTAAAGACTATCACGCCAAACTTGCTGAGCTTGAAAAGAAAATTTATAAATTAGCTGGTTCAGAGTTTAATATCAATTCACCCAAGCAATTGGGCGAAATTTTATTTACCAAACTGAACCTGGCGGTTAAGGGTTTAAAAAAGACGGCCGGCGGAGCCCAATCAACCCGCGAATCCGAATTGGTCAAATTAAAAGAGGCTCATCCAATTATCGAAGAAATTTTAAGTTATCGCGAATTGCAAAAATTACTTTCGACCTATATTGATAATATCCCCGAACTTTTAGACGGAGACGATATTTTACACGCGACGCTCAATCAAGCCGGTACAACTACGGGGCGTATGTCGTCGTCTAACCCCAATGTCCAAAATATCCCGACGCGGGGGGAGCAGGGGGCGGTGATTAGGAATGCTTTTGTGGCACGCGCTGGCTATGAGCTAATGGCCTTTGATTATTCGCAAATTGAATTGCGGGTTTTAGCGGCGCTCTCCGAGGATCCCGATTTGGTCAAAATTTTTAAAGAGGGCAAGGACATTCACTCTTCGGTCGCGTCTAAAGTTTTTGGCGTGTCCGAGGGCGAGGTAACAAAAGAGATGAGGCGGAGGGCCAAAGTAATCAATTTTGGCATTATTTATGGGATGGGAGTTAATGCTTTACGGGCCAATTTAGGGACGACGCGTGATGAGGCCCAGAGCTTTATGGATAATTATTTTGCCTCTTTCCCAACAATTAAAAAATATTTTGAACTCGTCATCGATGGAGCGAGAAAAAGAGGTTATACCGAAACTTTATTTGGCCGACGTCGTTATTTGCCGGCGCTTAAATCACCACTCCCGCAAATTAAAGCGAGCGCCGAACGCATGGCGATGAACGCGCCCTTACAGGGGACAGCAGCTGATATTATTAAATTGGCGATGATCCGCGCCGATAAAGATATTAATGAGGCGGGCTTAGACAAAGATGTTTTTCTCCTTCTCCAAATCCACGATGAATTGATTTTTGAGATTAAAGAGGGTTTGGCCGACAAGGTTTTACCAATTATCAAACAGGCGATGGAAAAAGTGGTTGATTTGCCTGTCCCGATTGAAGTTTCGTCGGCTATTGGCCGGAGTTGGGGCGAAATGGAGAAATAAGCCTGCTATAAGGTCGGGTAAACCCATTTTTATCCACATTTGTCAAAGCTTGATTTATTTGGCCAAAGCCCTTATGATGGGTTTGCAAGTTTAATTGCAAAACCCAAAATAAAGGTCGTTTATTAACCTTTTTGAATTTTCCAAATGAAGAATTACGTTATTGTTGCCATCATCATTATCATCATTATTGTTGGTGTGGTATGGTTCAAAATGAAGAGCCCGGCCCCGGTTGCCCCGGCCGAGACGACTGTCACGACCGAACCGGCCGCAACTGATGTTGCTGCCCCGGCTGACGCCACTGCTCCTGCCGCTGAAGAGGCCGCTTCTGGTACTCCAGCCGCTCAATAATTTCAACTTGAAATTAATAACAAAACCCTCGCTTTTAGCGAGGGTTTTGTTATTTTAAGAAAGAAGTTTATAATTAACCCATGACACTTACTACAATTGTTAATTATCCGGATATTTTTATTGGCCTATTATTGGCGGTTTTCTTTGGGGCGATTTTGGGAGTAGAGCGTAATCTCTCGGGCAAAATGGCCGGGATGCGCACCTACGCGTTAGTGAGTTTGGGTTCGGCCCTTTTTGTGGATATATCTCGCTTAGTGATTGCTGGTTCGGGCGTGGCGGGAGGTAATTATGACCCTCTTCGTTTAGCTGCTCAAATTGTCACTGGTATCGGTTTTATCGGCGCGGGCTTGGTGGTTTTGCGCGGAGGTCATTTAACTGGGATTACCACCGCCGCCGGCCTTTGGGTCTCGGCTGGCGTGGGGATGGCTTGTGGTTTTGGTTTATATACTCTGGCCCTGTTCGCTACGGGGCTGTCTTTAGTAATCTTTACTGTCCTTTGGGTGATTGAGCGTGATTATGTTCAGCGTAGTTTGGCCAAGAAATTAGGGCGAGAAAAAATGATTAGAGAGGCCAATGGCGAAGAATCTAAATAATCAAGACTTAGAACTCAAAAAAATTCGGGACGAAGTCTTGGTTTTAAAAGATTCGCCACTTTTTGAATATCGTACTTCAAACCATTATTGCCCGGTGATTGGCGAGGGGAGTCATACCGCGAAGATTATGTTTATTGGTGAGGCGCCGGGCAAAAATGAGGCCAAAACCGGCCGACCCTTTTGCGGGTCGGCCGGCAAAATTCTCGATGATCTGTTGTTGGGAGTAGGAATAAACCGGCCAGATGTTTACGTTACCAATATTGTTAAAGATCGCCCCCAAAATAATCGTGACCCCTTACCCGACGAAATTAAGATTTATGGCCCGTTCTTAGACAGGCAAATTAATATTATCCAACCACAAGTCATTGCCACTTTAGGGCGCTACTCAATGGGCTATATTATGGAGAAATTTGGCTTAGCCGGGGTGCTTCTGCCGATTTCGAAAATGCACGGTAAAGAATTCCAGGCCGAGACCGATTATGGTAAAGTCTATATCATACCCCTATACCACCCCGCCGCCGCGATTTATGACCGAAGCCTGATCCCGACCCTGCAAGAGGATTTTAAAATCCTCGAAAAATACAAATAATGGCCGAAAAACTCAAAATTTATTCATGGAATGTTAACGGCATTAGGGCCGCGGTGAAGAATGGTTTTACCGAGTGGCTTAAGGAGACGAAGCCAGATATTGTTTGTTTGCAGGAGATTAAAATTAATGACGAGGCGCGGGCGAAGGTGCAATTCGATTTTGTGGGTTATAACGAATATTGGCATTCGGCCGAACGGCCCGGTTATAGTGGTACGGCGATTTTGACAAAGATAACACCCGCCTCTATTAGTTACGGATTTGAGGTGGCGGGTGAAAAAAATAAAAAGACATTAGAAGATAAAGAGGGCAGGGTGCTAACACTGGAATTTGATAAATTTTATTTGGTCAACACTTACTTCCCCAATTCAAATCACGAATTATCGCGTCTCGGTTTTAAAGAAGAATTTAATGAGGCGTGGCTCGAGTATGTTAAGAAATTAGAAAAAAAGAAGCCAGTGGTCACTTGTGGGGATTTTAACGTGGCACACCAAGCGATTGACTTGGCAAACCCTAAAGAAAATGAGGGCAATGCCGGGTTTACGATTGAGGAAAGAAAATGGATGGATAAATTTATTAAGCACGGTTTAATCGACACTTTTAGACTAGTTCACGGCGACGTGGCCGGGAAATATTCATGGTGGAGTTATCGGATGCACGTGCGGGCGCGAAATATTGGTTGGCGGATTGATTATTTTCTTGTTAGTGGCAAATTAAAAAATCAGATCAAAGATGCTTTTATCGACGACACAGTTTTGGGTTCAGACCATGCGCCTGTTGGGATTTTGTTAGAAGTTTGATTAGTTTTTATACAATATACTAAATACTACATACCACATACATGCTTATCTTAATCCACGGCAATGACGAAATAAAAAGTCGGGCAAAGTACAATGCCTTGGCCCAATCGCTATTGGCTAAAAACCCTAAGGCCAGTTTGTTTAAGTTGAATGCCGAGAATTTTAAAATCGAAACGCTTGAAGAATTAACCAAAGGGCAAGGTTTGTTTTACCAAAAATTTATTGTTGAGGCCGATAATCTCTTTTCGAATGAGGAAAAGAAAGAAATAGGGGAGCAAGCAAGGGTTTGGCTTAAACCAATGGCTGAGTCAGAGAATATTTTTATTTTGCTCGAAAACCCTTCGACTTCCTTCGACAAAGCTCAGGACAAGACGCCCAGAGCAAGTGATAAAATTTTAGAAGAAATTAAGAAGCTATCAACTAAAACACAAGAATTTTCGAAACCCCAAAATCTTTTTTCGGCGAAAAACGGTTTTAATATTTTTTCGATTACCGACGCCTTCACCGCGCGCAATAAAAATCGGGCTTGGGCCTTATACCAAGAGGCGATGATGGCCGGCATCAGCTCGGAAGAGATTTTATGGAAGTTGATTTGGTCGGTTAACAATTTGTTATTGGTTAAAAAGACCAAAGACGCCAGTAAGCTCAAAATGAAGCCATACCCCCTAACCAAAGCGACCAATGCCGCCAAAACTTTTTCAAACGAAGAGCTGGCCAAGCTCTCGGCCGGCTTCCTTGACCTCTATCATAATACCTATCTCGGCACCGACGAATTCGAGTTTGAGTTGGAGAAGATATTGTTGAGTGTTTGAAATCTCTAAATTTTTTGCTATTATCTCTTTGTTTATCCGCTCATAGCTCAGTTGGTAGAGCAGCTCCCTTTTAAGGAGACGGTCGCAGGTTCGAATCCTGCTGAGCGGACAAAATAAAAAGCCACGAAAGTGGTCTTTTTTGTTCGCGGAAGAATCCTTCTCTATAGTGGCAAATCGAAAGCAATAAGTCCCGGGCCGAGGAGCATTAAAGAGATACAAACAGCAAGCATCACAAAGAGATAATCAATGGGGATGGGCATTTTGGCTTTGTTTTTAAGTCGGAGGAAGAGATATCCCAAGAGCTCGAGTCCAGCCAAGAGGGCGACAATTTGGGTAAAGAGACCAACAATAAGTAGGGCACCAATTAACGATTCCCATAATCCAACAATCCGAGCCAGGTTAGCCGAGAGACCGGCTTCGGGTAGATATTTGGGTTTAAAAAGCTCGCGCAAGCCATAACCAAGGAAGGTCCCGCCAAGAGCGGCGCGCAAAAAGATTGGTGCCAAGGAGGCAAAATCTAATAGGCTTGGCAAAAGACTTAACATAATGCTATTTTAACAAAATGAAAGTAGAAAGTAAAAAGGCGAAGGTGAGAAGTCGTTTCTCGCGTAGCCAGATGCGACTTCGCACCGAGGCCATCATTGTTTTGCCCGACATCCGAAGCTCCCTAAACGTCGGTTCAATTTTTCGTACCGCTGATGCCTGTGGGATTAATAAGATTTACCTCACTGGCTACACGCCGGCGCCGATCGATAAATTTGGCCGGGCCGACAAACAAATCGCCAAAACGGCTTTGGGGGCAGAGAAGAGTATTGCTTGGGAAAAAGCCGATGACATTTTGAAATTGCTCACCAAATTAAAAAAAGACGGTTTTTATTTAATTGCCGTGGAGCAAGATAAAAATTCAGTTGATTATAAAAAAGTAAAATTAAAAGGGAAAACGGTTTTTATTTTTGGCAACGAAGTGGACGGCCTCTCAAAAAATATTTTAAAAAAATGCGACGTGATTGTCGAGATCCCGATGAAAGGGGATAAAGAGTCTCTAAACGTCTCCGTCTCCGCCGGGGTGGCGTTGTTTCGGATTTTGGGTATTTGACATACTCTTATTTGAGGGTTAGTAATTAGGTTAGAAAAGAAAGGAGGGTGCAATCATGCAACCTTTTGATTTGACCGGGTATCGGATCGAGGTGTGGTTTAGGCTTTTTGCTTATCCGAGCCATACTCCGGTTTGCAAAACGCGTGAGTTGGCCGAAACGGCGAAAGGGCAACTTCAGAACTGTCCAAATAGCCACATCGAGGAGATTCTTGTCCTAACCAAAGACGGGGAAAGAGGGTATAGACTCGATAAAACGGTAGAAGTCTCAATCAATGTTCTGTTGTGATTTCGAACCGCCCGCCAAAGCTCCGTGAGCTTTGGCGGGCAACTCTTGTTCTAGGTAAAAGTTATTTCTGACAGTATTTACAAAAA
>JBAZNO010000016.1:0-10609 GCA_041649195.1 Minisyncoccota bacterium
TCCATATCGGTATTATAAATCAATTTCTTCAACCGCACCAACTTCGGGGTATTTGGCCTTAATCCCCAAATAGTCCCGCAAGCGTTGGGCTAAAAACATGGCCGACTTTGGCTCACCCATCGCCACAAAAACTTCTTTAATCGTATCCTTGGTACTGTCCACAAATTGCAAAAGATGATCAGAGTCTTTGTGGGCCGAATAGCCATGGATACTGACAATTTTGGCCCGAACCGCCACCTCCTCACCAAGAATCTTTACCGTCCTCGCTCCATCTTGGATCAAGCGGCCAAGACTCCCCACTTGCTGATAACCGACGAGGAGCAGAGTGCTCTTGGGATCATCCAAATAATTTTTTTCGTGATGGATAATCCGACCGCCGGTCGACATGCCCGAACCGGCAATAATAATCTTTTTAGGATTAGCTTGAAAGATCGCTTTGGATTCATCGGTACTTAAAGTCTCATGCAATTGCGCAAAATGAAAAATTTTATCACCCTCTTGCTCAATCTCCACCCGCACGGCGTCATTGAGATACTTGGCATATTTTTTATAAACCGCGGTTACCTCAATGCCCATTGGCGAGTCGAGAAAAACGGGCACCAGCGGGATGCGCGATTCCTCCATCATATTTTCGATCTCAAACAAAATTTCTTGTGTTCGTTCAATCGAAAAGGCCGGGATCATTAAGGTCCCGCCGGCGCGCATGGTATCCTCAATTGCGTCCTCAAGAATATTGCGTCGTTGCGAGCGGTCTTCGTGATTGCGATCGCCATAAACACTCTCCATTACGAGATAATTGGTATCGGTTAGAACTTCGGTATCATGAAGCAAGGGCGAGGGCGAATTGCCTAAGTCGCCGGTAAAAACCAGCCGATGCTCCCCCCGCGCAAACTCAAACATCGTTGAACCTAAAATATGTCCGGCATCTTTGAGCGTAACCCGTAAACCTTCTTTAAGATTAATGGTCTCATGATATTCGGCCGTCTTCCATAAACTCATGGCCGTATCAATATCCCCCGTACTAAAAAATGGTTCAACCCCATCACGATTTTCTTTACGAAAGAGATTAAGGCTATCACGAATAGCGATCTCGGAAATTTCTTTGGTCGGTGCCGTTGAGTAAATAACCCCACGAAAGCCCTCCTTGATTAATTTAGGAATTCGCCCCACGTGATCAAGATGGGCATGAGTCACAAAGAGATAATCAATGGCCTTAGGATCATATGGGAAGCCCTCGCGATTTTTTTCATCAAAAGCCTTGTCGCCCTGAAAGAGTCCGCAATCAACCAAAATTTGTAAGCCTGACGGACCATCCGCCAGCAAAAAATTAGCGCCAGTAACCTCGCCCACTCCCCCGTAAAAAGTTATTGTTGTTTTTTTGTCTTCCATATAAAT
This sequence comes from Minisyncoccota bacterium, assembly GCA_041649195.1. Classification (GTDB taxonomy): domain Bacteria; phylum Patescibacteriota; class Minisyncoccia; order Phycocordibacterales; family XYD1-FULL-46-19; genus CAIPHT01. Next base: position 1,396 of record JBAZNO010000016.1, read on the forward strand.
GATAATAAAAATAAAATAGCTGAAGTTAGGGCTCCGATTAAATCAAATAAAAGATCGTGCAATGATCCGCGCCAACCGGTATAAAGCATGTGCAAAGTCTTAAGTTCTACCCGAGCCACATAGAGTTTGTCGGCCGTAAACTCCAAGAGCTCCCAAATAATCCCGACCAAGAGCGCCCCAGCGATACTGGCCAAGATAATTTCGCCTCCGCCCACATCCTTCCATCTTTTATGAAAAAAGAATAAGAAAATTTGGATCGCGACTAACCCGGCAAATAAACCGCCCATGAAGTGCATTGGCTGATCAAACCAGCGCCAACGCCAGTACCAGAAATTTTTAAAGGCCAAGAAATCCAAGACCGTAACCAGGACAAGCAGAAACAAGCTGAAAATGAAAAAACCCTTAAATTTCACGGCTCTCTTATTCTAAACTATTTCTTCTCCCCCCGCTAGGGAAAGCAAAAAACACCCTTCGACAAGCTCAGGGTGTTTTTTGCTAGGTTATTTAGAGAAGATATCCCTAGAAAATTCTAGGTGGGTGCCCGCAACGGCTAGCCAAGGCTAAACGTAATTTGAGGCTCCCTGATATATGTTTACACTAGAAATATTTCCTAAATAACCTAATTTGATTATAGGTCAAAACTAAAATGAGTCTACCTTGCTAAGAAGTGGATTACTCATCAACCCCGTAACGTTTGTAGTCGCAGATGGCGGAAGGGTCAGAAAACCAGTGAGCAATTTCGTGTTCAGCTTCTTCGGGTGTCTCGGAGGCATGAATTAAGTTCATCACCGCCCGCTTTTCTTTGTTGGCAAGAACTGGCGAGTCAATTGAGAAGTCGCCACGAATGGTCCCCATCTCGGCGGTCGCCGGGATCGTTGGCCCGGCAATCTTGCGCACGACATCAACAGCATGAATGCCCTGAATCACCATTTTAACCAGCGGAGCCGAGGTCATATAATCGATCAGCCAGCCTCGAACTTGCTTACCAATTTCCATTTCATCGGTTGTACCAACCTCAACCATTGGATCAAAACCATATTTATTATAGGTATTTAAAGTCTTGCCACCCAAACGTTTGATCCAGGCCTCGTCTTTAGGATAATGGTTATCGATTTGCTCTTTGGTTGGTTGAAACATTTCAAGCGCCACGATTTTTAAATCGCGTTGTTCGATCCGCTTAATAATCTCCCCAATCAAACCCTTGCGCACACCATCAGGTTTGACCATTAAATAAGTTCGTTCTTCTTTTGGATGCATAATTATTGTTATTAACTTTATAATTTTGTAATGACTTCGTTCTCTGTTTCGGTAATCACAATCGTCTTTTCGGCATGAGATGCCAATTTACCATCCTTGGTCAAAAAAGTAAATTCGTCGGTTCCAACCTTAATTGCTCCGTTGCCAAAAGTAGCCATTGGCTCGATGGCAATTACCAGGCCGGGCAAGAGTTCGTCCCCTGTCCCCGCTTTGCCATAATTAGGCACAAAGGGGTCTTCGTGGGGCTCGTAACCAACGCCATGGCCAGCTAATTCTTTAACTACTTTAAAGCCATTCTCTTTAATTACTTGCTCGATAGCGTTACTAATATCGCCAATTCGTTTGCCGTGGAGAGCGGTAGCAATCCCCACCGCAAGCGCCTGTTCGGCGGTCGCAATTAAATTTTGCGCTTCAGGCGAGATTTTGCCCACTGGTACCGTTACCGCCATATCAGTAAATAAACCATCATGCTTAAGTCCCAAATCGAGACCGACGATATCCCCCTCTTTAAGCACACGCTCACTCGGGATACCGTGGACAATCTCGTCGTTGATTGAAACACAGAGAGCGGCCGGATAAGGCTTAGGTGAACCTTGCGGTCGATAATCAAGAAAGGCTGGTTCATCTCCGCCCTCCTTAATCAATTCGCGCGCCAGACTCTCTAATTCACTGGTTTTAACCCCCGGCGCCACCTTGGCCTTAATTTGCTCCAAAATAAAGGCGAGGCGCCGACCGCCTTCGCGCAAAATCTCTATTTCTTGTGATGTCTTTAATTTGATCATGCCTCGAGCATCTTTACCAAATCTTCGTGAATTTTTTCGCGCGATTGTTCACCATCCACTTCGATAAACCGATATTTAGGATTATTGCGATAATACTCAACCGCCGGCAAAACATCACGATCAAACCAATCAAGGCGACGATCAATGTCATCAGCATCATCATCGGCCCGACCACGAGCCAAAAGACGTTTTTTTGTCTCTTCGCGCGAAACATCAAGATAAACTATTGTTGGCATCTCACGATTATAAAATTTAAATAGCCAATCCAGAGCTTGGGCCTCCAGTAGTGAACGAGGGCAACCGTCACAGAAAATATGCTCCGAACCAGTAAATTTATCAAACAAAAAACCAGTCCAAGTCCAAATAGCAAAATTGTCGGGCAAGCGATCGCCTCGCTCAATACCCTCCTTAAGCATTTTGGCGGTATACCCACCAGTCTCAACAATTTCGCGAAAACGCGCCCCAGTCTCAACCCGGAGCCAGGCATGCTCAGCATTAATTACCCCTTTTTGGGTTAAATGCTCCGCCAATTTTTCGACCTGTGTTCCCTTACCGCAACCCGAACGACCAATAAAAATATAGGTATGTAAATTTTCCATACCGCTATTTTCGCACAAAATATCCCCAAAAGCAAAAACTTGACTTTTAAAGTCAATAGTATAAAATAATAGTACAAATGGCCGTTAGGCCCCTGAGAAGCCCCCGCAAGGGGGCTTCGTTTGTTAAACAGTAAAAAATTTCTGAAGTTTAACCATTATCTCTTCAAAAACATCGTCAGGGATTCTCCGCACTTTTCTCTGAAAACGCTTAGTACTGATCAAGCGTATCTGCGACAAAATAACAGTAAAATTTTTGTCCTCGTGTGTAAGCCTAAAGTAATATGGGCCAATTTTGTCTTGAGACGAAAGTGGTAAGACCCAAGCTAAACCTTTGTTAAATTTCCGAATAACCAAAACCGGTCTCTCAAATAATTCATTTTTACCATCTTGCTCGTCACCAACATTAATCCCAATCGAACACCACCAAATCTCTCGCTCGTGAAATAAAACTAGACCCTCATAGTTATTAATCTTTTTCTTTTCTTTATTCCAACTATCAAAATCTTTGTCCATCTCTAAAATTTTCGCACAAAATATCCCCAAAAGCAAAAAGACAAAGGCCACCCAAATATTGAGTGGCCCTGATGATTCTTTGGAGGCAACTAAAGACTTTTTACCTTTCTGCCATCTAACCGGAAAGGGTCCTTCGGAGGATAAAGAGTCGCGAACATGCCCGTAATTAGTGAGTGAAAATATAATTCTCCTCGATTTTCATTTTTTCCCGTCGAGAAATTTTCTTCACTCACCGCGCAAAGATCAAGACGAAATTCGTAGTTACGAACCGTTGACCTAACCCATCTCGACGAATTCAACTCCCGCCTTGCACACCACTCAAAACCTAGGCAAACTTCTCCCTCAAAAACATCAACGAAATTTAGCTTACCCCGAAACACCCCTTTGGTCCCGGTGATTTCTGCTTGCCCATGAAGATACTTCTCAATTGTGCTCAACAGAGAAAAGAATAAGTCCGGCTTCCTCATGCATGGCAAATTTTCAATTTCATAGCAGTGCGAAATACCTTCGGTCTCGGCAAGGGTTGGAGTAGGAGGTTCAGCATGATAACAATACCTCTTTTTACAACCAGGGTTAGGGCACTCTACGATAAACATTCCGTAGCTTCCCCCGTCCGGCCTCGACATCGTCTTCAGCGAGACATGAGTGTAACCGACCAAGGTTTTAGACAAATCGGTCAAATCATGAAGACACCTTTCGCACAAACCAAGCGTAAATGGTCTTATGCTTGGATCATATCTCACTCCCCATTCGGGAGGCTTTTGGAGCGCTGTCTCTTTGGGCATCTCTGCCTCCTTTCTTAGTTTAGGTTTTTGACAATATCCTTAGCCAAACTACCAAAAACCCACCCAAAACTCAAGTAACAACTAAGCGAGGACTTGTTCAGTTAAACAACCTCGTGGAGCACCGGCCGGCATGGGTTTTGCCAACAATCAAGCTCGGTTGTCCCGCTTAAAAAGCCTCTCGCAGAACGATTTGGCATGGTCTCCGAGTGTAACGAGGAGCAAATCGTTCGAGAGGAGCAAAAAATTTTCGCTGGAAAATTTTAAGGCGAGGTTTTTAAGCGGGAGCAACCGAGCGATTAATACTCTCGCATCGAAATCTGCGCGTTGATTTGTTTGACGAATTCGATCGCGACCGAAACCACGATGAGGAGGCTCGTACCACCAATGGCCAGTGAAGCAATGCCGGTCATGTTTTGGATAACGATGGGCAAAAGGGCAACAATGCCCAAGAAAAGAGCCCCAATTAGAGTTAACCGGGTCAGGATATTGGAAACATAGAGAGCGGTCGAGGCACCCGGGCGAACACCGGGGATAAAGGCCCCGTTCTTTTGCAAGTTTTCGGAAATCGCTTGCGGGTCGAAAGTAATAGCCGAGTAAAAATAGGTAAAGACCACCACCAAAAAGAAGTAGAGGAAGCCATAAATTAATTGATTATTGAAAAAGTCTTTAATCGCCGTAGCCACCATTTGCATCGTCCCCCCAGTCGAACTAGCCAAGAAACCAGCAATCATTTGCGGGAAAAGAATAATCGAAATGGCAAAGATAATCGGCATCACCCCGGCGTTATTAACCCGGATCGGTAAGTAAGTGGAAGTCCCACCGTACATCTTCATCCCCCGCACCCGTTTAGCATAAGTAACTGGGATGGGCCGTTCAGCCTCGGTCACAAAGACAATCGCCGCCAAAACCACTAACCCCACGACAGCAAAAACTAAGTACATCGGGACTTGTGAGATGTCATAGGTTACCCATAATTGAGAGAGAATGGACGGCAAGCGCGAAACGATACCGGCAAAGATTAAGAGCGATACACCATTGCCAATCCCAAATTCGGTGATTAGCTCACCAATCCACATGAGGAGCATCGAGCCCGCGGTAACCACAAAAATATTGGTCACTTGGCCAAAAAGGTCAAGTGGGAGTAAGACCCCTTGCTTTTGCAATAAAACCAACAAACTTAAGCCTTGGATAACACAAAGCGGAACGGTTAAGAGACGAGAATATTGGGCGACCTTGCGTCGACCCGCCACCCCCTCTTCATGATAGAGTTGCTTAAGTCGCGGAAAAATGAGAGTAAGTAATTGAAAGATAATGGACGAAGTAATAAACGGCCCAACACCTAACATCATAATCGAAAGATTAGACAAACCTCCGCCTGAAAAGATATTAAGCAGGCCAAAGAATTCATTATTATTTAAAAATCGTTCGAGTTGAAGAACATTAACTCCGGGGATAGGAACCGATGCTCCTAAGCGAAAAAGGGCTAAGGCACCGATAACAAAAAGAATTCGATTACGCAAACCGCGATCTTCGAGAACCAGTCTTAATTTATTATTGAACGCTTCAAACATAATTAGGCTTTGGTCTTTAGGGCCAGGACCGATCCACCGGCTTGCTCGATTTTAGCTTTAGCCGAGGCCGAAACTAGACATCCCTCAAACTTCAATTTTTTAGTCAATTCACCGGTCGCCAAAATTTTAACCGCCGCGATTTGCCCTCTCTCCTGTTTGATTAATTTTTTCGCCGACAAGGTGGCCGGAGTTATGACCTCGCCATCTTTAAAAACCTTATCCAGAGTTGCCAAATTAACAATCGCCGGCTTAGCCTGAATTGATTTAAAACGATAGCCGCGTAATTTGGGCAGTTTTTTGATGATGTCACGCATCTCTGGGCGACGCTTATTACCAGCGCGCGCTTTTTGCCCTTTAGTCCCCCGACCAGAAGTTGTTCCGCGTTTACCACCACGACCAATTAATTTGGATCGGTGATGACTGGAATGTTTTTTTAAATTATGTAATTGCATGTTATTTATGGTGAGGATTATCGAACCATTATTTAGACTTTAAGCTGGTGAGGGCAATGATCGTGGCGCGAGCAATATTTAATTTATCCTTACTGCGTGATAAAACCTTGGCATTAATATCATGCGCTCCGGCCAAAGTTAAAACAACGCGCAAGGCACTACCGGCCACCAAACCACGACCCTGCGCTGGGCGAAGTTCAACTTGGGCTGATTTAAATTTGGCTTTGACTTCGTGCGGAATCGACTTAGTCTTGGTTAAAGGAATTTTAATCATCGCCTTCTTGGCTTTGTTAAAAGCTTTGGCCATTGCTAGAGAAGTATCACCGGCCTTGCCAATGCCCACTCCCACCCGGCCATTTTTATCACCAGCCACTAAGGCCACTGAGAAGCTGAAACGGCGACCACCGGCCACCACACGAGCCACGCGACGAACATTGATTATTTTTTGATCAAATTCGGGCTTCTCGGCTAAAGGCTTGCGTCCATTGAAAGGACGACGTGGGCGATTACCAAAGCCCGCCGCCGAGCGATTCCCGGCAAATTGGTTTTTATTATTGGTGTTTGCTGTTGGTTTGTTTTCCATATTTTTTATTAAAACTCCAGCCCCCCTGCTCGCGCGCCATCAGCTACAGCCTTAACTCGGCCGGCGTAACGATAACCGCCGCGATCAAAAACGGCTTTGGTAATTTTTTTAGCTTTGGCCCGTTCAGCGATCAATTGACCAACTCCTTCGCTTTGCTTAATTTTAACGAAATCACCTTTTTTATTTTTAACCCCCTTCACTTCAGCCGAAGAGGCCGCGACAATCGTTTGACCAAGCTCATCATTTATCAATTGGGCCACAATATGTTTATTGGAGCGAAAAATAGACAAACGAGGACGCAGAGCGGTGCCCGTTAAACCGGCTCGAACCTTTAAATGGCGGCGTTCACGTTTTTCTTTTTTAGTTTTAAATCTTTTAATTCTCATAGGTTTTATTAAGCGGTAGTGGCACCAGCTTTCTTACCCTGTTTGCGACGAACAACTTCGTCAATATAACGAATCCCCTTACCCTTATAAGGCTCAACGCGCTTGAGCGAACGAATCTTGGCAGCAAACCCACCAACAACCTCTTTATCAAAACCGGTAATAGTCATTTGCCCCTTCTCAACGACAACCTTAACGCCGGCCGGAGTGGCCACCTCAACCGGATGAGAAAAACCAAGATCTAATTTAATTTTATCCCCGTTAACGGCATAGCGATAACCAACCCCTTCAATTAAAAGCTTTTTTTCATAACCCTTAGTCACTCCCTCCACCATATTACGGATATGAGAAGCGTAGGTACCCGAAAGAGCGTTAGCTAAAATTGAGCCATGAGCCGGCGCAACGACAATTCCTTCAGGCGTAATTGTAATTTTGACATCATCACGAAAGCGACGCTTGAGTTCACCAAGCGAACCCTTAACCACTAATTCGCCCGCTTCAAAATTGGCGGTAACTCCAGCTGGCACAGGGATAGGTTGTTTAGCAATTCGTGACATGATTAATATATTTCAAATAAAGCCTCTCCCCCTAATTTAGCTTTGCGGGCTTCAGCGCCAGTCATAATCCCTTTAGGAGTAGAAAGGAATAAGGAGCCAAAACCTTGACGAACCGATTTGATATCGCCAGCCTGAAAATAAACCCGGCACGAAGGACGTGATAAACGTTTGATCTGATTGATTTTGGGTTCGCCGTCAACGTAATTTAATTCGCAAGTTAAGAATTTTTTAACTTTTTTACCACGACGAACAACTGATTTCAAAAATCCCGCCTTAACTAATGCCTCGGCTAACGCCAATTTGAGATTAGAGGCCGGTAAAGTAACACTCTCGCGCTTCACGCGATTGCCATTTTTGAGCTGTATTAAAAAGTCTGAGATTGGATCCATGTTAATGATTATTTATAGTGAGCCTGTCGAACTACCAAGATGATTTGCGGATACCGGGAATTTTGCCCTCGTTGGCTAATTCACGAAAGCAGATACGACAGAGATCAAAATCACGCATATAAGCTCGTTTGCGACCACAACGAAAGCAACGGCGAACCACCCGCGAAGCAAATTTCGGGGTTTTAAGCGATCGGGCAATCGTTGATTTTTTAGCCATGGATAAATAATACGGCTCTTACGAGCCACCCCCTATCCTAGCAGGAAAAGCCTTTATCTGTCAACGCGATTAGCCATAGAGCTTTTTGAGCTCCAGCCCCTGTGTCTCGGTATTCAAAATGGCAAAAGTCGGGGTGGTAAAGACCCCACCCAAGGTGCCGGGGTTAGCGATGACAGTTTCCAAAGACTCCCCCCCTTTGATCCACGGCCGATGAGTATGTCCATGAAAAATAAGGTTATATTTGCCCGACAAAGCCAACCCTTCGGTCTTCCCTGGTCGGTGCACAAAGGCGATACTAATTATTTTACCCTGAGCGGTTCGGCTGAGCTCACCGTCGAAGCCTTGCCGAAGGGCCCACTCCCCAAGCTCGGCAAAAACCTCTAAATTTTTATGCCTCTCCGCCACCTCGGCAAATTCCTCCCGCCTAATTTCCATATTGCCACAGGCCAACTTAATTGGACCAGAAAAGTCGGAGACTAACTTCTCAAGGGTCTCCGGCGTAGTGACATCCCCACAACAAATAATGCCCTCTATTTTCAGTTCTTCTGCCAACTTTAAGAATCTCTCTAAATTAGCGAGATTGTCATGGATATCCGAAATAACGGCGATCTTCATCGCCGTTATTATAGCACATCGTTCTATTTAGGAACCGGAGCGAAGCCGTCTTCGGTATTGGTTGGATCAACACGATAGCTAGCAGAGTTGGAGAATTGGATAACACGCAAGAGATGGGTTATGTCCACCGCTCCGGATTGGTAAAAACCGATATAATTCTGTCGTTCGGCCTCACTGATCTGACGATTTCGATCAAGATCGGCCTGGTGATAATTTTTTAGGTCGGCTCGACAAGCACTCTGGGTCCTGAAGGTGCTTAGGGTTTGATACATATAGACTCCACAGAATTGCTTTTGCTCGCAAGCTGTGTTAACGCTATCGTGCCAATAAAGATCCTTACAAGGGCTGTCTCCCGACGAAGTAATTGTTAAATTAACCGTGTTGCTCTTCCCCGCCGAGTTTACAACATAAACGGGATAGGTACCCGCCGGGACACGTTTTCGCAATTGGATCTTAATAGAGTTGCGAGTCGGCGAAGCGATACTGACACGAAGGGCCGCCCAATATACAC
>JBAZNO010000017.1:0-10320 GCA_041649195.1 Minisyncoccota bacterium
AGAAGCTGTTGGCTGAGCTGGGTCAACTGGAGGAGCAATCACTGTTGCCCCAGCCGGCTGTCCCTGTTTACTGTCAGCTATCTGTCCAAGAATGGCTTGGGCCGAGGCGGCAAGGGTCCGGACAAACTCCGCATTGCCTCCCCCCTCTCCGGTCACGACCTGAACCTTTGTATTCGGGTTATCATACAGGGCGAGGGTTGTCTCCGCTCCGAGAACCGCCTTCATGGCTTCTAAGTTTCCACCAAAGGCTCCGTTCAGCAACCAGGCACCGACTGCTCGAGCTTTAAACGTTGCTTCTATCCCGGCAGCCTTACCTTCACCGATCTGCTTTTGAAATGACCCTTCGCCACGACCTTCTGCTTCTCGGGCTTCGGCGTCTGCCTTAGATTTTGCTACCCGGCCCTTACCTTCTCGCTGGGCAACCTGCTCGGCCGAAAAAGAATTGATGAAAGCCTGGGCGGTCGTATCATTCTCCGCCGCCATCTTGTTTATGACCATTGACGGCCCCAACAAGAATCCAAAGTCTTTCTCAATTCCTTCAGCCACCTGTGACATCCATTCCTCAAATGACATCTGCGAGATGTCCTTGGGGTCGGCTGGAACAATGGCTGTGACTGGCGGGTTATTTGGATCGAGCTGGCTTACCTTTATGACGTTGATTTCGTCGTAATTACGTGAGCCGAAATACAGAATGGCCATCGCATCTAGCCGTGCGCAGATGGCATTGAACCAGTCATCTGTTTCAAATAACGCCACATACGGATTACGGCAGGCCAAGTAGAAGACGTACTCAAATTGCATACGTACGTTTTCTCTGACCACATAGATAACCTTAGAGTAATACAAGGTCATCTTGAGATAAACGAAGCAGGACGGCTCATTCCGATGTTTGGGCTGTGAGTAGGACGATTGCCGATCTACTTCCATCGTCGATGCTCTCAGTGTGTACCAATATGGTAGGACAAACGGCCAAAAGCCGATCCAAATCAGCCCGAACCACTGGTACATCTTTTTTTCTACCCAGCTCAAATCCATTTCTGGTGGATCTTCGCCAGGATCAAGGGGGACGAAACCCCATTGCTTTGTTGGAACTTTGGGCTGATGACTTTCGTTATACTCCTTAGCCTCTCTCCTGGTTCTTAGTTGGCGAAAGCCAGCTAGTCCTCCTAAAAATCCCAGAACCCTTTCTCCCTTAAGGATTCCCATCGACTTGCCTTCAGCATCAAATGCTAGGAACATCCGAAGCTTGGCAAGCAGATAGATGATTCCTGGGGAGACGGGGATCATTCCGACCACGAAAGCTATCATGGCGACAAACACATGGAACAAAAACGTTAACATAACTACCTTACCTTTCTTATCTCTCGCTTTAGGCGAGAAGTTTTTGACAAAAACCATTTATACGAACGAAACGAGGTATAATAGCCCCATTTCGGATATTCAATTAGTCTGCTCTCAATTATACACTATATAATATTTTAAGTCAAGGGTAAAAAAGGCGAAAATTTTGGTGGGCAGAGGGAGACTCGAACTCCCATGGATTACTCCACTAGCTCCTAAGGCTAGCGCGGCTACCAATTACGCCATCTGCCCGAATAAAAAAAGTACTTGTCCGCCCAGTAGGATTCGAACCTACGACCGTTCGCTTAAGAGGCGACTGCTCTACCAACTGAGCTATGGGCGGTTACTCAGAAATTTTATTATAACCAGGAGTAAAAAGCAACGAATAAGGGGCTTACCTCTTGACTAAAAAAGACTTTCATGTATAATATAAAGACATTATGAAAAAGATGCGCCAAAATTTTAATAAGAATTTAAGCGATATTAAGCCGCGTTGGCTTAGTGTGCTTAACAATGCCTCTCTTACTCGTACCCCTGCTTCGTCAGGGGGTTGGCGCTGTGTTTTAAGTGTTTGAATAATGGACTAAATTCGAAACTTTAGAACGCCGCGCGAAGCGGCGTTTTTTGGTTCTTTTACAAAGGCAATAGGAAAAAACAGAAGGAGATAAAAAGTGAATAAGGATGACAAAAGAAATCCGCTAAGCTACCTTTTTGGTAAGACTTGGCAGTATTCAGAAGGTAATCGAAAAAAGGTGGTGGGGTATTGGATCATGTTTACTGTGGCCAACTCCATCTCGCTCATTTTTCCACCGATCATCATGGCGACAATTATGAAGATTGTTGAACGTGATGGAATCAATTCGGTGAACTTGATGGGCTTATGGGGGCTATTGCTCTTAACGTTAGTGGCTGATTTAGGTTTTTGGACTCTCCATGGACCAGGTCGCTGCATCGAACGGAGCAATGCCTTCAAAGCTCGGCTGAATTATCGTCGATTTTTGTTAAAAGGGGTGTTGACCCTGCCTCTTGATTGGCATGCGGATCATCACTCCGGCGATACGATCGACAAAGTCGAAAAAGGGACAAATGCCATTTTTTCGTTCTCGGAGAATTCTTTCGAGATCATTTATGCGCTTGTTCAATTGGTGGTTGGCTTGGGGGTGCTTATTTATTTTAGTCCCCTTGCTGCCCTCCTCGCTTTTTTGCTGATCGTTTTGTCTTGTTGGATCACGACCCGCTTTGATCGAGTTATTGTTGGGCAATACCGAGAACTTAATCGAGCCGAAAATCGAGTTTCCGAAAGCGTGTTTGATGCGGTGAGTAATATCTCAACGGTCATCATTCTGCGCGTCGAGAGACTGGTTTTTAGCTCGATTATCCATCGCGCCGAACAGCCCTTTGATCTCTTTAAGCAAAATCAACGCTTAAACGAAACCAAATGGTTCTTGACTAATGTTTGTTGCACGATCATGACGATCGTGGTGTTGGGATTTTACTTTTGGCAAAATCTTGGCAGTTCTCCGGGAGTTTTGGTTGCCAGTCTTTTTCTCTTGATTAAATATCTAGAGAGGATAAGTGATTTGTTTTTCAAGTTTGCCGGCCTGTATGGCGACATCTTGAAATATAAATCACGGATTGCTAACTCCGAAGAATTGAGCGCTGATTTTCGAGTTGAAAATTTCTCTAACCATGTTTTGCCGGGAGACTGGCAAAACTTCGAGGTGAGAGATCTAAGCTTCTCTTATGCCAATGGTGAGGGCTCAAACTTCTGTCTAGACAAAGTAGCGTTCTCAGCCAAGCGTGGAGAGAAGATCGCTTTAGTCGGCGAAACGGGCAGTGGTAAAACCACCTTCCTCAAAGTCATTAGGGATCTCTATCATCCAGAAGAGCTGGTTCTCTCGGTGGATGGAGAAAAAGTGACGCAGGGATTTGGCGGTATCAGTCGAGCAATTTCGCTTGTTCCCCAGAGCCCAGAAATTTTTGCCAATACAATTTTGGCAAATATCACGATGGGGGCCGAGTATGATTTAGATTTTGTTCGACATTTTACGCGTCTGGCTTGCTTTACCGACGTAGTTGAAAATCTCCCTAAAAAATTTGACTCTTCCCTTAACGAAAAGGGGGTCAATTTATCGGGAGGGCAACAACAGAGATTGGCTTTGTCTAGGGGCCTGTTGGCTAGCCACGACAAAGCCATTCTTCTTCTCGATGAGCCAACCAGTAGCCTCGATGCTCTAACAGAACTTATGGTTTATCAAAATATCTTCGAGGAATTTGAAGATAAAACTGTAATTTCTACCGTTCATCAATTGCACCTTTTGCCTCTATTTGATCGAATTTGTGTTTTTGAAAAGGGTCGGATTATTGCCTCTGGCAATTTGTCAGAGCTCCAATCTTCTTGCCCTAAATTTGCCGACCTTTGGGAGGCAAGGCAAAAAGCCCAAAACGGTCAATAGCGCGACCCCGCCAGTGATAAACACTGGCGGGGTCTTCTTGTGCCTAGGGAGGGAGTCGAACCCTCAATCCCTTTCGGGCGACAGATTTTAAGTCTGTAGCGTATACCAATTCCGCCACCTAGGCATATTTAATTTTTACATTTTAATTTTCAATTTGCAGTGAGGCTCAGGCCGGAGTTGAACCGGCGCATAGCGGTTTTGCAGACCGCCGCGTTAACCACTTCGCCACTGAGCCATTAACTATATCTTATCTTAATATAATGTTATCTGGCAACTTTCTTGAGCGACTTTTAAAATAACTTAAAAAAATATCCGATTTCCTTTTTAAGCAAATGTCGATCGGGCATTGGTGATACATTAATTTAAAAAGCTCAAGGCTATCCTTTGTGCTATATCGTAATTGAAACGAGCGATTACCTTTATGAACAGGATGCATTGAAAGATTTATCTTTTTGCTCAACATATTACGCAATTGTTCTAGAAAAATTTTACTGCCAGAGCTAAATATAATACTAAGACGCTTTATCCTCGTTTTGTCTTTATTTTTTTCAACATAGACGCAACCATCTCCGTCAAAATAACCCCTAACAAAATCACTCAAAAATTTATTTGGTAGGCTTATTAATTTTATTGTTAATGATTTGTGAGGATATAGACCTAGGTTAATTAGATCATTATACATTTTATGGCTCCCGATCCTTAAGCGGTATAGAGGCTTGCGGTTATGGGAAGGGGGGTTAATTTTAACGATCTTATGGCCCGAACCTAACCAAGATTTAAACTTTGAAATTGTTATTTTGTCAGTGCTCGTAACTCGAACATATTTACCTCTTATGATAGGTGAATTTTCCAAACTTCCATCCGCATAAAGATAGCCAAGAACATAAGCCATCTTTCTGGTCCAATTTTCAAAGAAACCTTCATTTACTGGATATTTTATACCCATGCAGTATTAATTGTAGGTGATAAAGTAAAATACTGCAAACTTCTATATCCGGCCCAGTATCCCCTCGATTTTTTGGCGGTTTTTTTCGCCAGCATCGATTTCGAAGTCAATAAAAGGGATCGTTTTCATCGGCATTTCGCGGGCAATCAATTGACGAAGATCAGTTCGTTTGCGTTTGGCAAAAGCGAGAGCCTCTTCCTCATAACTTTCAGGGAAGACTGATAAAAAAGCAACGACATTTTTTAAATCACTACCAATGTCGCAATGAGTCACCGTCACCACTGATTTAGTGTTGGCCTCCAGATTAAGAAAGGTCGAAATTATTTCTTGCAGGCGGCCGGCCACTTTTTCTTGTCGGTGGGTCATTTTGTCGTTATTTCAAAAACTTCAATATAATCACCAGGCGCAATTTCCATCTTCGCATCAATCTCGGCGCCAAATTGTGTATTTTCTTCTACCTCGTCGGTTTTAATCTTTTGCATTTGGAGGCCAACGATTTTGCCGCGGCCAATTTCATTTTCGCGTCTTAGAATTTTTACTTCTTTGCCTCTGACCACTTTGCCTTGGCCAACAATCCCGCCGACAATTTGTTTATCACCTTTCCCCCCAAAAGTTTTTAAGATTTTGGCTTTACCCAACACCTCTTCAATTGTTTGTTTGGGGGCGGCCTTTTTCATTTCTTCTTCTAACCATTCCGAAAGTTTGTAAATAATGTCCGAAGTTTCGATCGTGGCGCTGGCTTTTTCGGCCAGGGTGAGAGCACTTTTCTCGGCTTTAACGCGAAAGCCAATAATTTTGGCATTGGGGAAGGCTTGTACTTGCTTAACATCATTTTCGGTAATCGAACCAACGCCGAGATCAACAATATGGAGATTAACATTTTCGACTTTCAATTTGGCCAATTCTTTTTCGACGGCCTCAAGGGTGCCCGCGACATCGGCTTTAATGATGATCGGGAGATTAACGATGCCATCCGTCTCGCTCGCGCAATTTAAGGTCCGACGACAATTAGCCTCATCGGGAGCACAGGCGGCAAAGCATTCTGCCTCTTTTTTATCAGTAAAGGCTTTAAAGGGGGAGCCAATCGTCGGCAATTTGGCAAAGCCGAAAATGTGAACCGGCGCGCTAAAGGTCGCATCTTTAATTTGATGATCAAGAAAATCGGCGAGCCGTTTGATCTTGGTAATTTCTTTACCCACCACGATATAATCAGTGGCGTGGAGAGTTCCGTTTTTAATGATAAAAGTGGCCGTTGTACCGCTTTTCGGATCGAGACGAGTTTCGAGCACAAAGCCTTCGGCGGGAGCGTTGGGGCCACCCTTGAGCTCTTCAAGCTCGGCGACAAGTAAGAGGAGGTCGAGCAATTCGTTAACGCCTGTCCCTTCTTTGGCTGAGATTAAGGCGACGGGGATATTGCCACCATAACCCTCAACAAAGACGCCATTTTCAGCGAGACTTTGTTTGGCTTTCTCGATATCGGCGGCCGGTTTATCAATTTTATTAATCGCTACCACAAAAGGTGTCTCGTGATCTTTGATTGATTGCAGGGCCTCAAGCGTTTGGGCTTTAACCCCTTCTTCGGCCGAAACAATTAAAATCGCGATATCGGCAATTTGGGCTCCACGCTCGCGCATGGTGGTAAAGGCGGCATGGCCGGGCGTATCAACAAAAGTAATTTTATGTCCGCTATGAACGACTTCATAAGCAGTGGTGTGCTGGGTAATCCCGCCGGCTTCCTTATCAACGACATTGGTTTTGCGAATATAATCTAGCAATTTTGACTTCCCATGGTCAATATGACCCATCACGGCAATAACGGGGGGACGCTCAATCAAACCGGTTTTTGTTTCTAAATTAGACATAAATAAACTAACCAGCGAGTGGTTTTTCTCATTAAACCAGAAAAATGGCTAAAATACTAGCCCAGAGCCTTGTTGATGACCTCCTTTTCTTCTTCTGAAAGTTCGTATTCACTCTTGCCTTCAGTGAGGGGCTTAGCGTAAACGCTAACTTTGTCGCGCGAATATAAACTGGAGATTACCACTCCATCACCTTTCTCGTCCATAAAAGCGGTGGCAAAACTTTGATTACCGCCCTGATCACGAAAAGGATTAAAGCGGATAGTATGAATTTTTTGTAAGGCTTTGGCCAAGCGCTCATTGATACTATCAATTTCTTGAGCGATCATTTTGGTGCGTTCGTCCAGTCGGCGGGCGGTTTTAACAAACTCATCAATCACGTCTTCAAAATCGTTGGCCCGTCGGCCCGAGAGGAGACGAGTCAATCTTTTGTCGAGAATCAACATTCTTACCAGCAAAAAAACAGTAATCACCACAAACCCGACCGTAATGATAAAAAGCGTGGTCAAATCAATCATGGGCTTATTATATCAAGCCCTTATTAACCGCGCAAAGACTTTGTCCAAGGATTACCCTTGGAATTGGGGGAGCTGTGTTATAATTTGGGTCTAAACAAAAGGCAAAATTTGTGGTAGAGTTGCGAAATGGCAGGCAAAAAAAATAGCAAGAAAATCAGCCGAATTTATTGGGATACGGCGGCGGGGACGCCGGTAGATAAAAGGGTGTTTGAGGCGATGAAGCCGTTTTTGGGCGCGCCCCGCGAAGCCTTGCTTGCCCGGCGAAGCTTTAGCGGAGTCGGGGCGAAGGGGGGCAATGCCAACAGTATTCATAAAGAGGGGGTGGAAGCGAGCAGGGCGGTAGAAGAGGCACGGGCCAAGATTGCCAAGGTGCTTTTTGCGCACGCGGATGAAATCATTTTTACGGGGTCAGGGACGGAGTCTGATAATTTGGCGATTTTGGGGACGGCGGAGGCTATTGGTGTGCGAAGTACGACTTCGGGCGCACTTGAAGTCGGACTTCTCACAACCAAACATGGCCATATCATCACGACGGAAATAGAGCATAAAGCCGTGTTAGAGCCGTGTCGGCATTTACAAAAAAAGGGTTTTAAAGTCACCTATCTTAAGGTTGATAAAAACGGCCAAATTAATTTGAAAGAGCTAAGAGAATCATTAACCAAAGATACTTTTTTGGTATCGATAATGATGGCCAATAATGAAATTGGGGCGATTCAGCCAATTAAAGAAGTGGCGAAGATTTTACGGCATTTTAAAAATGAAAATCATTTAAATTTACATACCGGACAAGCAAGCCGACCCTATTTACACGTTGATGCTTGTCAGGCACCAAGATTTTTAGATCTTAATGTCGAAAAGCTCGGCGTTGATTTGTTGTCGTTTAATGGTTCTAAAATTTATGGGCCGAAGGGGGTGGGCGCACTTTATGTTCGTCGCGGAGTAATGCTCGCGCCAATTATTATGGGCGGTGGACAAGAACGAGGTTTGCGATCGGGGACGCTTAATGTGGCGGGGATTGTCGGGCTCGCTCGCGCGCTGGAGATTTGCCAGGTGGAGCGTGAGCTCGAAGTAAAAAAACTATCTAAATTGCAAAGCAGACTTATGACTGAGTTGAAAAAAATATCAAATCTTGTCATTAACGGGCCAGATATGGCGAGTGGCTCAGCTGTGCGAAAAACGACTTCGTTACACGAAGTCGCATTTCTCACATCTTCGCCTCTCACATTTTCTCGCTTGCCAAACAACATCAATTTTTCAATTAAAAATTTTGAAGGGGAGCAATTAGTGATCGAGCTAGATGCTAAGGGTTTTGCGGTCTCGAGCGGGAGCGCTTGCTCGCACGATAGTGGTGAGGGTTCTTATGCCATTCGCGCCATTGGTGGTGATGAAGCTCGAGCCACTGGGGCCGTGAGAATTAGTTTTGGTCGAGAAGCCTCAGCAACCGAGGTTGGCCGTTTTGCTAAAGCGCTAAAAGAAATAATCAAAAAATATCAGGGTCTAGCTTGAAAATTTGGAAAGTGCTATAATAAAATTTAATTAAAACTATGGATATTAAAGATTTAAATCGTAGCCAATTTTTGTTGCTATTATTGCTGATTATGCTGGTTTGTTCGATTACCACAGCTGTTGTTACCGTGACCTTGCTTGATCAGTCGCCCAAAGCGGGCATTGCCAACACGGTTAACCGGGTAATTGAACGGGTTATTCCCGGCGCTACCACGAC
Organism: Minisyncoccota bacterium; assembly: GCA_041649195.1. Lineage (GTDB taxonomy): Bacteria > Patescibacteriota > Minisyncoccia > Phycocordibacterales > XYD1-FULL-46-19 > CAIPHT01. The sequence continues at coordinate 8,844 of JBAZNO010000017.1, forward strand.
CGTCATAAAAATTGTTAAAGAAACGCCAACCGTTAGCGAGGGTGAACAAGTGGTTAAGGCCACTGAGTCTGTTTCTCCGGCGGTAATTAAATTGGTTCGAAAAACTGACAAAGGGAGCGAAAATCTCGGTACCGGTTTTGTCGTACGGGATGGCCTCATTGTCACCGCGCTTAAAAATATTCCGGGCGACTTAACCGGGACAGGTCTCGAAGTGGTTAAGGGTTCTGTTTCCTCTTTGGCTGAAGTTTTATCTCGCGATTTAGACAATAATATTGCCTTTATTAAATTTACGGCGACCAGCACTCTTTCGGCCGGGAGCTTAGCTTTTAGCGAAAAATCGCCAGCCAGTGGTCAAACCGATGTCGCCCTCTCTTATTCTGAAAGTGGCAATCCCGACATTATGATTGGTTTGGTTATGGGGATAATTCCCGCCACTGCCTCCTCCACCTCTTCGGCAAACCAAAATGTCGATTTAATTCGTACTGGTTCAGTGATCGGTGATAATATTGGCGGGCCAGTGGTTGGTTTAGACGGTAAAGTGATAGGCATCGGCATCTCGCGTGGCTATGCTCTCTCTGCTCCCGCTCTCAAAATTCTGATCGATCAAATAAAATGATAAACTATGCCTCCATTTCAAAATTTTACAACCAAAGCCCGCGAAGCCATTCGCCGAGCTCACGAACTCGCGATTGAACGGGGCCAAAATCAAGTTAACCCCTTTCACCTATTAGCGGCTTTATTGGTGCAGGACGAAAGTTTGATTATCTCTATCCTCGACAAACTTGAAATTGATTCTTTGGCCTTAACCGAACACGTGCTCGATAGCATTGAAGCCTTTGGCGGAGGTAACGTGATGAGTCCGTCTTATCAAATTTATTTAACGCCCGACTTGGTTAAGGTCTTTGATACCTCGGCGAAGGTGGCTGGTAATTTGGGCGAAGATTTTGTTTCGACCGAACATTTATTATTGGCCCTTCTTGATGTCCCTAGCGCAGCCCATGATTTACTTGTTCGTTTTAAGGTTAATCGCGAGGCGGTGATGCATGTTATTGACGAAATTAAATCGGGGAAGATTTCGCCACTCGAAACAAATAAAAAACTTAAAGCCATCGAAAAATTTACCAAAAACCTTACTGATCTAGCTCGGGCGGATAAATTGGATCCGGTCATTGGTCGTGATGAAGAAATTCGTCGGGTAATGGAGATTTTATCGCGTCGCACAAAAAATAATCCGGTTTTGGTGGGTGAGGCGGGTACCGGCAAAACAGCGATTGTTGAGGGCCTCGCGATTCGCATCGCGAAAGGTGAGGCGCCAGAGTCTTTGCGTGATCGTGAGATCGTTTCGCTTGACCTCGGGATGCTCTTGGCTGGCACTAAGTATCGGGGCGAGTTTGAAGAACGTTTGAAAAATATAATTAAAGAAATTGAAAAATCCGACGGTAAGATTGTCTTATTTATTGATGAGATTCACACCATT
>JBAZNO010000018.1:0-10179 GCA_041649195.1 Minisyncoccota bacterium
AAAATCCTACGGCGGTGTTCATGCTGTTGACGATTGTTCGTTTGGCGTAGAGCAGGGGACAATTACGGCTTTGATTGGGCCGAACGGTTCGGGTAAAACCACCGTCTTCAATTTGGTCTCGGGGGTAACTAGGGCAGATGGCGGTAAAATTTTGTTGAATGGTCACGACATTGTCCGTTTGCAACCACATATTATTTCAAATCTGGGCGTCTCGCGTGTTTTTCAACAATCACGACTTTTTGCCAATTTAACGGTAGAAGAAAATTTGATGCTCGCCTTTGATAATGAAGATCAAAAATTCTGGGCTAGTTTCTTGGGTTTAAAAAATAAAAATCAAATTTCGAAGAAAAAAATCATCGATGATTATCTCGAAGAGATGCGAATTACACATATGAGAGATAAGCAAGCTCGTGACCTCTCTTTTGGTCAAAAACGCCTAGTCGAGATTTTGCGCGCCTTGATCAATCCTCATAATCTCTTAATGCTTGATGAGCCGGTAGCTGGGGTTACGCCTGAATTGCGTGCCAAAATCGCCGACACTTTGCGTGGGCTAAAAGCCAAAGGGGAGACCATTTTGCTAATTGAGCATGACATGAATTTTACCCTTAAGGTTTCGGATTGGGTAATTGTGATGGATGCCGGCAAGGTGATTGCCGAAGGCACTCCCGAAGAAATTCGTCAAAACCCGCAAGTACTAGAGGCTTATCTTGATTAAAAAACTAAGTCCCCAGTCCCAACGAGATGTCGGGGCTGGGGCACTAAATTTCTTAGACCGTCGCTGGGGATTTTGTCCGAGCTTTTTGCTTGGGCTCTTTGTTGTCGATTGCCCAGCGTAAGAAATCGAGGACTTCACTTGCGCTGGCTACCGTGATGTCACGGGCACAGCGCTGGGCCGTCCCGCCGGGTAGGAGTCGGTAGGCGAAACAGCGAATTGCCGGCTTACCCCTCTTTGTCGCGACCGAGAGAATAACGTCAACGTCTTTTGCCTCCTTGGGCACTCTTTCGCCGTTACCTGCCTCTACCACCGTGTTAGTTGCGTCTCGGATAATGTTTTTGGCTAACGTGGCGGTTCTCGGGGGGCAACAAGCCTCGGTCTCCATTACGACGATCCTAATAACGGCCTCTTTTTCCTTCAGCATGGTTTAGGTACCTCCTCTGGCTTAAATTAGAGCATTTTTAAAGGGCTAAATCAATGCCGGACTTTGGAGGTGGGGTTTGTCGTCTAAGACCCTTTTTGCTATGCTAAAAGCATTACAAATTAGCCTCTTTTTATCTAAATTTATGTCTAATACCGCTAAATGGACCATTGCTCTTGTTGTGATTATTTTGATCATTGTCGGGGTCTGTTATTATGGCTCTCGCCCAACTATGGCTCCTACGGGAGAGAAACCGACTGTTGCCATTGGAGTCTCAATCCCTTTGACTGGGAATCTCGCTTTTTTGGGTACTAATTATCAGCAGGCGGTAAATTTGGCTCTCGCTGACCTTAGTTCGAGCACTAACAAATATAATTACAAAGTCGTTTTTGAGGACGACAAATTTGACCCAGCGACCGGCGCCACGACGGCTAATAAACTGGTTGGTGTCGACAAGGTAAATGTTTTGATGTCTTTTGGTTCACCAGTGGGTAATGTTTTTAGCCCTATTGCCGAGCAAAACAAGGTCATTCACCTAAACGCTTTTGCCTCTGACCCAAATGTGGCTAAGGGTAATTATAATTTTGTTCACTATACTCCTCCTTATGAGGAAACAAAATTAATGGTGGCCGAAATGCAAAAGAAAAATATAAAAAAAGTCGCTCTATTTGAACAAAATCAACCCGGGGTGGCGGCAGCGACGAAAGCCTTTAGAGAAAGTATCCAGGGTACAAATATTAAATTAGTTGATCAAGAAAAATTTAATACCGGCGACAGAGATTTTCGATCGTCCGTTTTGAAAGCAAAAAATAGCGGGGCAGATATTATTATGATTGAGGGGACTTCTCCGGAGTTAGAGTTATTGGTTAAGCAAATTAAAGAAGCAGGGATTAAAACTAAATTAACTTCAATTGAATCTTTTGAGTTCTCTGATCAGCCCCAACTCTTTGAGGGTTTGTGGTATGTTAATGCGGCTGATCAAACCAAAGCCTTTATTGATAAATTTACCAGTGCTTATGGCAATGCGCCCAAGTTGGGTGGCGGTAACGGTTATGACGGGATCAATCTGTTGGTCTATGCCTTTGAGAAGGTTGGAGATGGTAAAACAATCCCAACTCCCGATCAAGTTGCCTCGGTCTTACTTAGCATCCAGAATTTTGACGGTGCGATGGGCACCTTGAGTATGGGTCAAGATCATATCGTTAATACCAAGGCTGTGGTGCGAATGATTAAAAATGGTGTACCAACTACGATTGCTGAATAAAACTTAAAAAATTATAAATTAATTTTTAATTATTATTTATGTCTAAAACTCTCAAGTGGATCATTGCCATCGTCGTGATCATCTTGATCATTGCTGGCGTTTATTATTATGGCGCAAAACCGGCCACCCCCGTCGAAACGGGCCCGGTTAAGATTGGGGTGATTGGTCCCTTAACGGGTGATGCCGCTATCTACGGCAAACCGTTCTCGGAGACGGTCGCGCTGGCAATTGAGGAGGTAAATGCCGCTGGCGGCGTTAATGGTCGCAAAATTGAAATTATTGCCGAAGACGGTAAGTGCTCTGGCCAGGAAGCAGCGACCGCAATGCAAAAGTTAGTTAATATCGACAAGGTCCAAGTGGTGATCGGTGGTTTTTGCAGTAGCGAAAGTTTGGCTGCCGTACCAATTGCCGAGCAAAACAAAGTTTTATTGATTTCTCCGGGATCTTCCAGCCCTGATCTAACTGGTATTAGTAAATATTTTGTTCGCGATTATCCAAGCGATGCGACCCAGGGGCAAGTCTTAGCCGAAGCGGCGATCAAAAAAGGTTGGAAGAAGGTAGCCTTTCTTCAAGAGCAAACTGATTATTGTGTCGGTATCTATAAAGCCTTTTCGTCCCGTTTTATTGAGTTAGGGGGAAAAGTCGTTAAAGAAGAATTAGCGTCAAGCGCTACCGACTTTAAGACCCAGATTGGTAAATTACGAGGTCAAAAACCGGATGCCCTCTTTATTGATATGCAAACGCCAGTCGGTGGTGAGCTTGTGATTAAACAGCTCCAAGAATTAAAATGGAAGACTCCCATGATGGCCGCCGATGCTGTTTCGGGCTCCTCTGAGACAATTAAGAAATATCCCCAATTTTTAGAGGGGACACTGGCTGCCGAATTCGGGGTTGACACCACTAATCCTAAATTTCAACACATGGTTCTGGCCTATAAAGCTAAATATGGCAAAGAAGCTGATTATCCGATGTATGAACAAACGATGTGGGATGCCGCCTTGATGCTGGTGGATGGTCTCAAAGCCGTCGGGAATAATGGCGAAAAATTAGCCGAATGGTTTAGGCAGCAAAAGGGTTGGGAAGGATCCTCTGGCAGGGTTACTATTGGGGAGAATGGGGACCGGGTTGGGGGCCATGTTCTTAAAGTTATTCATAATGGGGTGACAGTACCGGCAAATCTTTAAGTTTCTAGAACTTTTTATCAAAAACCGTACCGCAGCCAACGTGCCGTGCGGGACGGTTTTTGGCCAGGGTAATTTTATGTTATTATTTAGTTGGTAGGGGGGATTGCTCTACTACTTACTACTTATTACTTTTACTACTACCCATTATGTTAAAAATCAAAAATTTAAAAGCGGGGTATTATGGCGGACCGGATATTTTGCACGATATTGACCTCGAAGTTAAACCGGGGGAGATTGTGGCCCTGATTGGTCCTAATGGCGCCGGCAAGTCAACGGTTTTACGTAGTATTTTTAATCAAGCCGAGGTGCGCGGTGGTTCAATTAAATTTATCGATGACGAGCTCACCAATTTGCAAACCCATCAATTGATTAATTTGGGCGTGAGTTTTGTGCCCCAAGGTCGGCAAGTTTTTTCGACCATGACCGTGAAAGAAAATTTAGAGATGGGAGCTTTTGCCATTGCAGACCAAAAATTAGTTAGAGAGAATATCGAGACGGTGCTCAAGCGCTTTCCCTTATTGCGGGAGAAGATTGGACAAGATGGGGCCAATCTCTCTGGCGGTCAACAGCAAGTCTTAGCTATTTCTCGCGCCCTAGTGCAAAACCCCAAATTATTACTTCTCGATGAACCATCGCTTGGCCTCTCGCCCAAGGCGATGCACGAAATTTTTGGCGTGATTAAAGAAATAAATAAGGAGGGAGTCTCCATCTTGATTGTCGAACAAAATGCCCGGGCGGCCGTCGAGATTGCCGATCGCACTTATGTACTTGAGATGGGCAAAGTGGCCCTAACTGGCGGACGCGATATCCTCGAAAATGAAAAAATTCGCAAAATCTATTTTGGTCGCGAATAGTTTTTTACTTATTACTTACTACTTATTACTTACCACTTTTAATCATGATGTTTTCTGATCGTTTTGCTATCACCCTCAGCGACTTCAATCAGGAGTTTTTTGACTCTTTAGATGATAATTACCAAATCAAGGGACCGGCCTTGGGGCAAGAACAATATTTTCATACCATCTTAGTTGATGGTTTGCGAGCAGGGGTTGTCGGTTATTTACCGCCTCGTAATGTTTTACTTGATGACGCGGGTTTTGTGCAGATTGTCTTGGCTCCCGAATTTCGTGGGCGGGGATTAATTGGGCCAATTTATGAATTATTGGCTGAACGTCACGGTCTTAAAACTTTGTATGGGACGGTTACTAAAAAAAATACTCTCTCTCTTCGTGCTCACGAAAAAATCGGCTTTCGTCTTTTGTCTGAAGAAAAAATGGCTGATTTGCGCCGGCGGGGCCTACTCGGGGAGGATGAGGTTCGTTTAGAGAAGGAGATTTCTTAAAATCACCCATCTTTTTTATTGAGAAAGGCCCGCGACAAGTCGCGGGCCTACGAAAAACGAAATTGAAACTAACTACCAATCTGATCAACTGGGACGGTTTTCTTCGGTCCCTGCCAGAAGTCACTGCTCTTGAAAAAACGGTACCAACTTTCCTGCCGAGGACTTCCGGCCAGTAGCAGAGCATTGGGTTTTTGTCTCCCGACGGGGGTGAGGACTTGGCACTTACTATAAAGACCGCCATATCCTCCCCATATTGCTCTGGCTTGTTCCTCCCGGAGCCCTTTCTCAAGTTCGGCCTGGAATCTTTGTTGCTCTTCTTCAGAGAGTAAATTAAGCGAAAACACCGAAAAACTTGGGGAAAGAGTTGCTTCGGCGCATCTTGTGTCATCCTCAAAAGTGCTCTTGGGGACTTTGAAGCGAACTGTTTTGACCATCCGCCGAACACCAAAAGGAACGCTTTTTATGATTGTCGGCACATCGCCACAATCAACCAAAACAACTGTGTTCGGATTTCGGCAATCCTGCCTTCGGCCACTCTCCTTTTCTTCGCATGACTGGCATTTTGGCCAAGGAAAGTGATAGCTGTGATAGGAGGTGTGAGCTTCTACCTCCCCAAAGACCTCTCGCTTGAGACAATCAGCCATGATAGCTTCGCGGACAGTCTCTCGACAACTGGGGGAAAGCTCGCCCAGAAGCAAGACTACCACATTGGCAAAGCCCTGAGAGAGCCGGGCCACTTCCGCGGTCCGTGCATCCTGCCGTAGCTTAAAAGTGTGATCTTTCTCAAACTGATCCCAGCGAAATGGATGACAGTAGTAACTGTCAATTCCATTCAGCCAAGAACTTAGAGCCAGAATAAGGTCAGGATCTGTGGCATCCCTGGCAATTACCGCGCTTAAGACGATAAGGCTTCTCAGGTGAGGAGCAAATTCATCGAAGAGTTTGCCGGCCTGGCTAGGCAAAAGCCTTTGTTGAGTCGACGGCTGGGATATCAATCTGAAATTCTCGACCTTGCTTGAGAGACCCGTGGTAAGTTCTCCCCATTTGACCGGCCAATTTCTCTCACGGAGAAATTGGAAACTTGGGTTGTTAAAGACCCGTTCTTCTTGCGGAGTAAACTCATACCCCGCTTTTTCAAGTTGCGTTCGGTCGTACATTGTTCTTTCTCCTATATGTTTGACCAAACCATTTGAAATTACTGGGCGCAATTGCTATGCGCAGATGAATCTTGCCAATAACACCGGCAAGATGGGAGAAATTCTATCCCCCTTGGCACCAGCCAACCATCCTCTGTCCGCATTATAGACAACCCCGCCTTAAAGTCAAAATTGGGTTAGACTAAGATGGATTCTTGGTGCACCTTGCAGGATTCGAACCTGCGACCTTTCGAATGTGAATCGAACGCTCTAACCAACTGAGCTAAAGGTGCAGCAAGTGGACTCGAGGGGACTCGAACCCCTTACCTCGTCAATGCGAATGACGCGCTCTACCAGATGAGCTACGAGCCCAAAGTACCACTCTAATTTACATTTTTTTTGCCCTTTCGGCAAGGAAGTTTTTATTTTGCTGTCGTGGCGTAAATGTCGAGTAAGACAATCAAAAGGCTAATTACCAGTGGCCCCAAAATGAACCCAACTGGGCCAAAGAGGCTTAAACCGCCTAAGACGGAAAGGAGGATGAGAAGGGGGTGTAAACCGGCCCCTTTGCCGACAAAGCGAGGACCAAGAAAATTATCAATTAAACCAACGGCCAAAACGCCCCAGGCTAATAGGCCAATGGCGCCAATGACTTGCCCCGTTAAATAAAGATAAATAATGGCTGGAGCCAACACAATAGTGGTACCGACACCGGGGATAAGCGCGCCAATGGCGGCGATTGTTCCCCAAATAATGGGATTAGGAACGCCGAAAATTAGAAAGCCAATAGAAGAAGAAATGCCTTGCAGGACGGCGACAAATAAACTGCCCTTAATTACGGCATTAATTGCCCTAGTAATTTTTTTAACAATAGCCTCGTCATCTTCTTTGGAGAGGGGACTGATCTGAGTAATTTTTTGTTTGAGTTGGCCACCATCTTTGAGCAAAAAGAAAAAGGCAAACAAAAAGACAAACAGGCTGGCAAAAATTCTGGCCAAATTAGAGAAGAGGACACCCAGATTTTGAACGAGGAAGCTCAAAATATTTTTTAGGTACTGATCAAAATCCAAAGAAAGATTATTGAAGAGGGGAGAAATATGACTTAATTTTTGACTCAAACTTGGCCAAAGGTCGCTTAGGGTTTGATTGCCCAAGCCCCCAGCGAGAGATAAATAAAGGCTCTGGGCCTCTTGAAAGACCTGGATAATTAAAAAGGTGATTGGGACAAGAATAAAAATGATCAGAACGATAATCGTTAGTAATGAGGCCAGCCAAGCTTTGCCCCCCAAGCCCTTAAGAATTTTTTGATAAAGAGGTTGAAAAATGATAGAAAAAACAATGGCTAAAATTAGGGAATAAAGAAATGGCCGTAACACGAAAAAGGCCAAGATTAAAGAAAGGCTCAATAAAACTAATAAAAAATAAAAGCGTGGTTTGTCGTTCATGGTGATTTGATTATAGCACAAAAGGGGCTATACTATAAATGGAATTGTCGTTAGGTTTTTTTAACTAGAAGGCAACAAGAAGGGAGTTTTTTATTGTGGATGAAGGCCAAGTTCTTAGAGCGAGGTTGGATGCTCAAGTGGCGGAAGCTTTGTCTACCGAACATCGAGTAGAGGCCCTGGCTGTTCTCGGGCCAGGAGCTACTCGAAGTCAAATAATGACGTTCTTCATTCTCAAGCATGGAGCGTCATTCGCTAAGGATTGGGAAATGACCATGAGCGATTTTAATCGCTGGGTAACCGGGATTAACCTCGGTCGTGATCCTGACCCAATCGATTGCTATCTGCATTATGTGCAGAATGTCCCATCGCATGAACAACGTCACCACTGCGACCTCTCGGTTTCGGTGGAAGGTCAAAGTATTTGTGCTTAGATCTCTAGCGGGCGCTTATTTAGGAAATAAGCGCCCCCGATTTGTCTATGTTCGCGGATCAGAGAGGGGCCATTCACGGAGGCGACTAACGGCGAGCTCCATTTTGTCGGCTTGGCGGAGATGGCGGGCATTTTTCGGCGGGAGCAGGTTTTGATGCGGGACATCATCAAGGGCATTAACTAATTCACCCAAATCTTCTTCGGTCGTTATCCACTTAGGATCCCATTTGCTCAAGTCAAAAGGTTTGGCCGAAAAAGAGCGTAAACTTTTTTTACCCGTATCATCCGCAAAATATTCGTGAAAATAGGAGAGAGCTAATTCTCGTAGAGTTTTATAAACCGGATCCCGGAAGCGCAAGGTGGCATGATTAGTTTTACTAATCGCTCCCCAATAACCATTTTTCTTATATAAGGCCAAAACATGGTCTTCGTCGTGGACCGCTTTAAGATCAAACAATAGGGGTTTTTCGCCTTGAACCCAAAGGGCGAGGGCAGCGAGAAGCGCGCCCTCAAAACAATGAGCCTTTTGGTTTTTTAAAACCTGGCGGGGCGACATATAGGTCTCGCCCTGCTTTTCGCCATTGCGGGGGAGTTTATCAAGAAAATCCTGGATCTTAATTGGCGTAGTTAATTTTTTTAAAATCGCCAATTCTTTTTTGTTTAAACCTAACACCTTTCTATTTTAGCAAAAAATAAGGTAGGATATAAGGCGATGAGAAAGAAAAAATATGAACCAGGCGATTATAAGCTTTTGGTCAAACGTTCAAGCGCCGGCCTTGGTCTTTTTGCTGGCGAAGATATCCCACGGGGAGTTTGCTTGCTTGAATATAAGGGGAAGGTAATTTCTGAACGGGAGGAGTACACCAGTCGCAGTAAATACCTCTTTGGGGTCAGCGCTAAAAAGACGATTGACGGAGCCGGTCGCTCTAACACGGCCCGCTACATCAATCATTCTTGTCATCCTAACGCCGAAGTAGAGATTTTTAAGGGGCGAATTTGGATTATGGCAAAGAAGAAGATTCGGGCCGGGGAAGAGATCTGTTACGATTATGGTCGAGAATATTGGGATGAGCATATTGGGCCTCGAGGTTGCCGGTGTTTAAAGTGTAAAACAAAATCGCCCCGGGCCTAGACTCGGGGCGATTTTGTGAGAAATCGATTGAACTTATGAAAGATGCTTGGAGACCAATTTGGTCATCTCAAACATGTTAACGGTCGCTTTGCCACCGAAAACTTTTTTAAGATCAGCATCGGCGTTAATATTGCGCTTATTGCTCGGGTCCTGAAGATTATTCTTCTTAATGTAGACCCAGATCTTTTTGACCACCTCTGAACGAGGCATCGGTCCTTTACCGACAATAGCGGCGAGTTCATCGCTCACGGTCATCGGTTTCATAAAAGCCGAATTAGCTTGTGCCATAATATATTGTTAATTATTAATATCTCCCTAGTATAGCAAATCCTTTGTCAATTGACTATAGCCAGCCCCCTAATCAATAAAGGTCAAGGCCGCACCCCCTTTGCCAGCTCGACCGGTACGGCCAATGCGGTGGATATAATCCTCATAGGTAGCGGGGAGTTCATAATTGATTACATGGCTGACGTTGGGGATATCAAGGCCACGCGCGGCGACGTCGGTAGCCACTAAGATCTGACTACGATTTTCTTTAAATTGCGAGAGGGCGCGCTGACGTTGCATGTGATTTTTGTTGCCGTGAATCGATTCGGCCCTAAGCCCCTTGTCGGTTAAAAGCTTGGATAATTTCTCGACCCCAAATTTGGTTCGACCAAAAATCAATACTTTATTAAATTCAGGCTTAATTAAAAGATTATGCAGGAGGTCAAATTTAGGGGCATTTTTAACATAGACCACGTCTTGATCGACACCCCTGGCGGTATCACCGGTTTTAACCGAGACATTAATCGGCTGATGAAGAAATTCGCTGATGATGTTTTTAATATCATGAGAGAGGGTGGCGGAGAAGAAGAGGGTATGGCGGGTTTTGGGCATGGCATTCATTAAAAAGCGCATATCGTTAATAAAGCCCATGTCGAGCATGCGATCGGCTTCGTCTAAAACGACGGTGGCAAAACCGGCCAGCTTTAAACAGCCACGTTCAATCAGATCTTTAAGGCGACCCGGAGTGCCAATCACAAAATTATGGGGGCGACGCAGGTCGTTGATTTGACGAAAAATCGGCACCCCGCCCACGGTGCAAACCGAATAAATCGAGAGACTATT
>JBAZNO010000019.1:0-8765 GCA_041649195.1 Minisyncoccota bacterium
TCGCCCTCAACCGGACAGCCTTGTGACCCCAGTGCGAAACCATCTTCGCCAGAAGCACAGGCGCTGTAAGTGCCCGTGTTAAAGATTTGGACTAATCGCAGTAGTTCAGATAGATCAATACACCAGTCGGCCGGATAATAATCACTATTGTGGTGACCACAATCGATTCCTCCGGGCCCCGGAGCATAACCATCCTCGCTACTCACGTCACAGTGGTAGCCGTCTGAATTGAAAAACTGCACAACACGCAGAAGTTCAGACAGAGAGATACTTCCATCTTGGTTGGTATCGGCCGAGTGAAAAACAGTTCCATCGGCAAAGACCAGAGGGGTGATGATCGTAAAAATCATCGCCAAAATCAACGCAAACATCCTTTTCATCGCAAACCTCCTTTATTGGTTCAAGTTTACTTTAATTGTTTAAGAACAATTTGTTCGATATCATAATACTGATAAAAAGCGAGTGTGTCAAACTAGCTTGATTGGGGAAGGGAAAAAAGTCATAATATTGGTAATGTTTAAAGAACCTAATGGAGAAGAGAAATTTGATCAGGTTATCCCAGCCAGCGACGAACGAACCCATTTGTCAGAAGGAGAAATGGGGGAGGCGATTGAAGAGGCCGAAGAGAATATGCATCGACCCGAAGGACATTTTGCCGGGACGGCTCATCTTGATATTAACCCCAAACATCCACTCCTCACCCGCTTGCGAGAACTTAACCCAGGGATGTCTGATGAAGAATTGCGAGAAATGATGGAAGAAGATTTTAGCCCGGGAGAAGATCCGCTTATTGCTGAAATAAGAAAACATTGCCCTGATCTGCATCTGCCGGATGACGCGATAAGAAGAATCCTGCGTGAATCTCTAGGAGGCTCCGAAGATCTTCCGGAGAAAGATAAAATCTGATAAGCTTATATTTAATGACTTCAGACGAATTACGGTCTAAATTTTTGAAATTTTTTGAAGAGCGGGGGCACAAGGTGATCCCTTCAGCTTCGCTCGTGCCTAGCGATTATGGTGACAATGGCACGCTTTTTACCTCGGCGGGGATGCAACCCCTGATCCCATATCTCCTTGGCAAGACACATCCCGAGGGCCAGAGGCTGGTAGACATTCAAAAATGCGTGCGCACTGGCGATATTGATGAGGTGGGCGATAATCGCCACTTAACCTTTTTTGAAATGATGGGCAATTGGTCGCTCGGTGACTATTTCAAGAAAGAAGCAATTGAATGGAGTTTTGATTTCCTCACCAACAAAGATTATGGCTTGGGGCTTGATCCGGCCAGATTTTATGTAACGGTTTTTAAGGGCGAGCCTTCGACAAGCTCAGGCCAAGCAAGCATCCCACGTGACGAAGAGTCCATCAAAATCTGGCAAGAAGTTTTTGCCAAATATGGTTTAAGTAATGGCGTCGCCGAAGAAGACATGATAAAAGAAAACGTGAGAATTATTCCGCTTGGAGTAAACGATAATTTTTGGATTGCCGGCAATTCGGGCCCTTGTGGTGGTGATACCGAAATTTTTTATGATACTAAACCGAACGAAGGCACGGTTGGTGGCAAATTTAATGACCTGGTTAATTCCTTCCGCCTGATTGAGGTTTGGAATAACGTCTTCATGGAGTTTAATAAGACGCCAGAGGGCAAATATGAGCCTCTCGCAAGCAAAAATGTCGATACCGGTATGGGCTTGGAGCGCACCTTGGCCGTTATCAACGAAACCGAGGTCTTCTCGACCGATTTATTTGCGCCAATTATTGCCAAAATTGACGAACTCTCTGACCATTCGCCAGATCTTCGTGCCAAACGAATCATTGCCGACCATCTCCGCACCGCCGTCTTCATGATTGCTGATGGGGTAACACCACTTAATACTGGTCGCGGTTATGTTTTGCGTCGTTTGATTCGTCGCGTTGTCCGTAACGCTCGCAAAGTTAGTTTGGCTGAAAAAGATTTACCGGCGTTAATTGAAACGATCATCGATCTTTATCAAAAAATTTATCCCGAACTCGCCAGCAAACGAGAAATTATCCAGCGCGAGATCGAACAAGAAAAAGAAAAGGCCCAAAAACCACTTGATCGAGCCGAACAATTTAGAATCGATTTACAAGAGGCGACAAAATATGGGACGATCAAAAAAATTAAAATCTTCCCTATTCTCTTGCCCGATGGTCGGGTCTCGGCTGATTACATTCACCAAAATTATCAAACCTACGGCGTACCAGTCGATTTGGCTCAAGATATTATTACCGAACTCGGTCTCACTTTAGAAGAAGAAAGGCTGGCTCAATTAACGAAAGAGCACCAAGAAGTTTCGAGGGTTGGTTCAGAACAAAAATTCAAAGGGGGATTGGCAGGAACGGGCGAGATGGAGACTAAATACCACACGGCGACGCACTTGCTCTTAGCCTCTCTTCGGCAAATTTTGAAAAGTGAAATTGTGCAAAAAGGGAGCAATATAACAACAGAACGCCTGCGCTTTGACTTTAATTGGCCCGAAAAACTTTCACCGGAACAATTAAAAAGTGTCGAGGATTTAGTTAATGAAAAAATTGCCGAGAAAATCCCTGTCGAGATGCTCGAATTACCAAAAGACGAAGCATTAAAACTGGTCGGGACTTTATCTTTTGACCTCTCCAAATATGGAGATATCGTTAAGATTTATAAAATCGGTTCATTCAGCACTGAATTTTGTGGCGGACCACATGTCACTAACACTTCTGACCTGGGCCATTTCAAAATCACCAAAGAAGAAGCCTCCTCCGCTGGTGTTCGTCGCATTAAAGCAGTTTTGGAATAAAGTGCCAATAACCTTGTCGGGGCTTTGTTTTGACTTTATTTATCCGCTGGTGTAATTTTTAAAAGGGTGTTCATTGGGAACTCTCGCTAAATCAGAGGATAAAAAACGGAAGGGTATTGCCATGTCCTACTTACCTTGGATCTGTGGAGTGATCTTTCTTGGCCTAGTGATCTGGGCTTTTTACTCAGAATCTCGCTGGATCGATTGCCCCGGGTGCGAAGAACGCTTTCGCGCCAGTCAACAAAAGACCTACCGCGCATGCTTGGGAAACAATTCTGACGGCGCTTGGGTAAATTGTTGTCCCTTTTGCGGGGTAGTTCTATCGAAGAAAAAATAAAGAAACCTTAACAGTAGAGGAGAAAGGAGGTGAGTTGTAAATGGAAAGGAACATTAGCCTTTTACAAGCGATTGCTTCAAAAGGAGGAGTCCCCGTTATCGAGGCGTTAGGATTAAGCGACGACGCCGCCCTAATAGTAAATCTTCTTCGTTTAGGGGCGCCTGCTATTCAAGTTATCATGGCAGTAGTCTCTTATGATGAGAGATTCCCCGAACTGAAGGAAACAATTGAAGAACTGAGAACAGAGAAGGGATCTCTTCTTTTCTCTCCTCGGGCAATATCAAAAGGAAAAAATCATATCATCAGGGTAAGTGCTGTGCCAAAATGATTTTAACCACCAAAAGCCTCGCTTCCAAAATCAATAGGGAGCGGGGCCTTATGTTTTATAAATTTTTTCCACTTATTACTTAACACTTATTGCTGACTACTGTTATAATGTAATCAATGTTTGGCTCTTCGGCAAAAAAGGACGAGAGTAAGGTTATTGGTATTATTGATCTTGGTAGCGCCCAGGTCAGTGGGGCAATTATTCGGTTGGGCAAAGATCGCGAGATCCAAAGCGTTTTGGCCCAAGCGGACGAAAAAATTAATTATCAAGAATTACCAGAATTTGCTCACTTTTGGGAATCAACCAAAACGGCTATTCAGACTGTTTTAAGAGAATTGAGGGAGGGAACCAAAAACTCAGAGGTAAGTACCGGTACGAGTGGGAAAATTATTGCCGTTGAGCCAGAGAAAATTTTTATTTTCTTGTCTTCGCCGTTTTTCCAATCGCAAACTAAAGTCATTAAGGCTGACAATGCTACTCCCATTAAAATTACTCAAAATTATTTAGCGGGCCTCGTAAAACAGGCTGGTGATGGACAAACTGGTAATCCTGAAGTGGTTATCCTTGAAGACAAAGTGATGCAAACCAAGCTCGACGGTTACCTAACCACTTGGCCCCTTGGTCAAAGGGCAAGAGAGGTGATTTTGAATCGTTTTTTGAGCTGGGCCGACAAAAACTTGTTGGTTAATTTGCGAGATTTGATCCGAGCCGAGTATGCCAAGGCGCCCGTAATTTTTAATACTTTCTCTTATGCGACTTATGATATCTTTAAAGACTTTTTACCAGACAAAGATTTTATTCTGCTTGATACCGGCAATGAGATTACTGATGTTTTGATTATTAAAGACAATGTTTTGGCCGAACATTTCTCTTTCCCCAAAGGCAAAAATTTTGTCATTCGAGGAATAGCCAAAGAATTGGGCACTATCCCAGCCGAGGCCGAAAATTCTCTTTCGCTTTATGCTACCAGCCAAGCCAATCCGCAACTTAAAGCTCGACTAGAAACGGCTTTGGCCAAGATTGCCCCTCTTTGGCAAACTGACTTTAAAGAGATCCTAATCAAAACTCTCGAGACCACCTCCTTGCCTGAAACCGTTTACTTAATTAGCGATGATCCGGCCGATAATCTCTTTGCTCAATTTATTGACCAGGCTGATTTAAAAGAGGTGACCTTAAGCAACAACAAATTAACCGCGATTTTTGTCGAGAAACTCCTGGCCGACGGCCTCACCCATCTGACAGGGCAAGCCCAACCACTTACCAACAGCTGGTTGTTGGCCGAAGCCCTTTTTTGTGCTAAGGTAAGATGAGTCAAAAACTAATTAATTTTGTAAGCTTAATTTTTTGCTATGCAAGATATCAATAAACCAAAAAAGAGTCTTCGCGACATCTTCCCCGAGAGCAATCACGGTGGAGAGCAAGAAGAGATTGTCACTAATTATTATTCGCCCGAACCAACCAGTGGCAAGGGTCACAAGGGGGGATTCAAATTAAAGGGCTGGCCAGCCAAAGTCGCCGGGATTGTTGTTTGCTTGCTGGTAATTGTCGGGGTAATTTACGGAGTTAGTGGTCAATTTGCCCGCGTAGTGGTTAAAATTACACCCAAACAGGGCCGATTATTGATTAGCAATGTTTATTCGGCTACCCGCGATGGGCAGGCTGGTCTAAAATTCGTTCTTGCCTCTAATTTACAAGACGAAGCGACTCTCCCGATCACCACAACGGGCAAAGAAAAAGTATCCGAAAAAGCCAAGGGACAGATTGTTATTTATAATAATTATAGTGCTCAAGCCCAGCCGTTAATGGCCACCACCCGCTTTCAAACTAAAGATGGTTTAATCTTCCGCACGCCAACAGCCGTTAATGTCCCGGGGATAACTAAGGACGCCAAGGGTCAAGCCGTCCCAGGACAAATTGAGATCACCGTCGTGGCCGATAAAGCCGGCGCCGAATATAATGTCCCGTTATCTGATTTCAGTATCCCCGGTTTTAAGGGGACGCCCAAAGCGGCCAAGATCTACGCCCGTTCTAAGACAGCAATGGCCGGTGGCTTCATTGGCGAAAGAGGCAAGATTTCCGAAACCGACAAGGCCAAAGCCGAAGTTGAACTTAAAAAACTTTTGACCACTAAGATTGTTCAGAAGCTGAAACCTCAAGTTCCGGATGATTATCTGCTCTTTGACGATGCCGTCATTGCCAATTTTACCGAAAGTCTCTTACCGGTTGGTGACACCCCCGACAAGGCCACGCTTAAAATGACCGTTAACGCTACCGGCATCCTCCTTAATAAAGAAGACTTGAGTAAGTATTTGGCGGCCCAGCAAGTTCCCGATTATCAAGACGAACCAGTCACCATTACCAATTGGGGAGAGCTTAAATTTACCCTGCAAGATAAGGATAAATTAAACATCAATAGCCTTGATCGAGTCAGCTTTAAGCTTGAGGGTAATGGCCACCTCGTTTGGTCCTTTGACGAAAAAACGTTGAAAGATAAGCTCCGTTTAGCGACCAGCAATAATTATAAAGAGATTTTTGATAAGAATTTCCCAACCATCCAAACCGCTAGTGTTATCTTCTCCCCACCCTGGATCAGAACGGTCCCCGCTGACGAAACTAAGATCAAGGTCGAGACCAATGTCGCCCAGCCCTAATTTAGGCTTAATTGGCTTGACTTTTACCGGATTAATTTGCTAGGATAAACAGGTCAGATTTGGCAATGGATAAAGCTGAAAAAAACGAAACGACAAACGGTATCGTTACCGAGGCTTTGCCCAATGCCCAATTTAGAGTCAAAATTGGTACTGGGGAGGAAGTCTTGGCTTATATCGCCGGTCGCATGCGTCTCCATCGAATCCGCGTTCTCGTGGGTGATAAAGTGGAGCTCGTTCTTGACGATTATGGTGGCCGAGGCCGAATAGTCAGACGCTTCTAATCCAGGCCGTTTTTTATGAAGATTCGATCCACCATCAAAAAAAGATGTGCTAAATGTAAAATGGTCAAACGTCGTGGCCATCTTTATATTATCTGCCCAAATAAGCCACGTCATAAGCAAAAACAAGCCTAATTTTTATGCGTATCTCTGGTATTAACATTCCTGATACTAAGCGTCTCGAATATGCCTTAACGGCAATTTATGGCGTGGGTTTAGCTCGCGCCCGTAAAATTTTGGCCGAAGCAAAAGTTGAGGTCAGTAAAAAAGCTCCCGAAATTAAGCCCGAAGAAGAAAATCGTATTCGTAAGGCCGTCGAAGACTATAAGATCGAGGGTGAGTTAAAGCGCGAAGTCGCCGGCAATATTAAAAGACTCAAAGATATTAAAAGCTATCGTGGTTCACGTCATGCTCGCGGTTTACCAACTCGAGGCCAACGCACCAAAACTAATTCGCGGACTCGTCGCGGCAATGTTCGCAAGACCATGGCCAGCGGTAAGCGTAAAGTAGAGAAGAAATAATATGGGTAAAAAAAGAATCATCAAAAAAGCCGGCCAAGAATCGTCTGACAAAACAGCCAGTGGCGCACGCGTACCCAAGAAAAAATTGGATCACGCTATTTTGCATATTGAGGCCACTTACAATAACACGAAATTAAATTTGACTGATCCGCTGGGAGGTTCGCTTGTTTGGTCATCCAGTGGTTCGCTCGGCTATTCGGGTTCCAAAAAAGGGACTCCCTTTGCCGCCAGTAAGGTGGGCGAATTAATTGCCGACAAAGCGATCGCCATGGGGGTTAAAGATGTGGACGTAATTATTTGTGGTGTTGGCGCCGGCCGAGAAGGAGCGATGCGCGCCGTGGCCGCTAAAGGAATCAATATTTTATCAATTAAGGATCGAACGCCGGTGCCGTTTAATGGCCCCAAAGCGCCGAAACCAAGACGCGTCTAAAAATTTATGAAATTAGGACCAAAATTTAAAATTTGTCGTCGGGTTGGAGATCGCGTGTTTGGTAAATGCCAAGGCACTAAATTTACTGTCTCCGGTACCGAAAAAGTCCGCCGTGGTGGCAAGCACCCCAAGGGCCAACCGTCTGAATATGCCCTTCAACTTTTAGAAAAACAAAAGGCGCGCTACACCTATGGCCTGACGGAAAAACAATTTAGTAATTATGCTCAAGCCGTTCGAAGCCGAGCCGGTGGTAACCATGAAGAACTTTTCTTTAAAAAACTCGAGTCACGACTAGATAATATCGTTTATCGTTTAGGTTTAACTACTTCCCGTCAAGCTTCGCGCCAAATGGTTTCTCACGGGCACATCATGGTTAATGATAAGAAAGTGCGCATCCCCTCGATTTTACTCAAAGCCGGAGACAAAGTTTCGATCCGTCCGGCCAGCCAAAATAAAGGAATTTTTGCCAATCTCGGCGAAAAACTTCGGGGTCACCAAACCCCCGAATGGCTCTCGTTTGATGTCGAAACCTCAACTGGCGTCGTTAAGGGCGAACCGGTTAAAGGTCAAAACGATGCCACTATCAATTATAGTTCCATCTTAGAGTTCTATAGCCGTTAAAAAAGTTTATCAATATTACCAATAGGTCATTTATTTTGAATAAACATTATGATAGATTTTAACATCATTTTCCCGTCCAAGCCCCGCGTCGTATCCGAAACAGCGACTAGCGGCAGTTATGAGATCGAAGGTTTTTATCCGGGCTATGGTCACACTCTCGGCAATTCTTTGCGTCGCATTATTCTTTCGTCCTTACCGGGCTGGGCCGTTACCTCCATCAAAATTGAGGGGGTTAATCATGAGTTTTCCTCGGTCGCTGGCGTTAAAGAAGACGTTATCAATATTATTTTAAATTTGAAGAAAGTTCGCTTCCAAGTCACCGGCGACGACAGTCAAGTCGTTAAATTCCACTTCAAGGGAGGCAAAGAAGCCACCGCTAAAGATTTGCAAGTTCCCGGCCAAGTTGAAGTGATGAATCCTGATCAATACATTGCCACTGTTACCGACAAAAACACCACCCTTGAGGGCGAGTTGGTAATCGAAAAGGGAATTGGTTATATCCCGAGCGAAACTCTCAAAAAAGATAAGGTAGAAATTGGTGCCATCGTTCTCGATGCCGCCTTTACCCCAATCAAAAAGGCTAATTACGAAGTCGAGAACATGCGCGTTGGCAATCGCACCGACTTTAATAAATTAATTCTTCATATTGAAACTGATGGCACGATTTCACCGCGCGAAGCTCTCGAAAAAAGTATCTACATTATGATTGAACAGCTTAAAGCGATCGTTGGTTTTAAAGAGGAAGAGATGGCTGATGAGTCAAAAATCGAAAAGGTGGCTGATGAAGCTGACCGAGCC
>JBAZNO010000020.1:0-8764 GCA_041649195.1 Minisyncoccota bacterium
CCGCCACCAAGAAACCGAGGATAACAAACCACTTAACAAGCGTGCCCAAAAAGAGACCGCTATCCAAGCGATAACCAGCGCGTTGCATAAGAACGTGCAGGTCTAACTTTTCCAAAACCTTATCGATCTTAATCGCTCGCACGATCTTGGCAATCCACATGCCAATGGCATCACCCACGACCCAACCGACAACGAAAAGAATGACCGCGATCACAATGTTGGGAACATAAGCAATAATACCGCTCGCTAACCCCTGAAAAGAACCGGCCAAGGCCTGGCTCCAACTTTCAACTATCATAATTGTTAAAAAATTTATTTAATAATGACCTTTATTAAGCAGGATCATTCTAGCACAAAAAAAGACCCCCGCCTAACGTTTGGGGTCGATTTTTGTGGAAAATTTAACCAAAATATGGCCTAAATTGGTCAATTTAAGCCAATTAGCCCTCTAGTTTATCGATAAGGCGACGGTGGGGGTAATCCATAATGTCCCGCAAAAAGCGGTCACTGGTCTGAAAACGGTAATGATATTCGCGGGTGTCCAAAATAGCATAGACCAATTCTCGTCCCAATTCAGACTCAATGGTCGAGATAATGCCTTCGATCGTACTACGACGCAAATCATCACCAACAATCAAAAGGTCGGCTCGCGTTCCCCCGTCTTGCATAAACATCCCCGACAAAACTACCAATCTTAATTTACCACAATTTTTGAACCGCTCGGCCAATTCATCGTGGCTCGCCAAAAAGTCCGTATGGAACATTGCCCGCAAATGCTCAAGATAAAAGAAGTCTTGATTAAGCGACCACACTCGCCCTTTAGTAGCGCTTTTGGGTTTAGATTTTTTCTTGCCGTTCGAAGGCGGAGCAATTAAAAGTTTTTTGGTCGAGGTAAAACCGATTTCTTCAAGCAATTCGAGTTCTTTCTTAAGTAACGCCGTTCTGATTTTGGTTCGTTTAGACAAGTCGGCCAATGAGAAAAATAGGTCTTGATTATACAAAAAAAGCTTAAGCAATTTAACCCGCTCCTTGCTCCCAAACAATTTTGGCAAGACTTCCATACCCCCAAGTTACCAAGCTTTGCCCCCGCCGTCAAACAAAAGAAAAGGCCCCGAGTAATCCCCCTAATTCGGGACCATTTCTCGGAGCCACTAATTTTCTTGGGCCACTTCTACTTCGGTCAAGGCCGAAAGATGGGCTTCACTGCCGTCGGCAGCCTGAATGTTTTTGGGCTCAAAGATCCTTGTACAGAGCCCCAGACTTTCATAACCAAGAACGATAAACTTTTGCCCCGGTTTGACATCCTGAAAGTAAATTCTTTGGGACATTTTAGACCACCACCTTTCTTTTCATATTTCTGCCATAATTTTTAAAAATCCACAAGAAAACCCCTCGCTGGAGGGGTTTTCTGTGTTGTTTAACTGAAGCAATCTGAGCGGTTTATTTAACCTCAACGCTACCACCGGCAGCTTCGATCGCTTTCTTGATATCTTCAGCCTCATCCTTCTTGGCCTCAGCTTTGAGCACCGACGGAGCGGCATCAACCAAGTCCTTAGCCTCCTTCAAGCCCAAACCGAGCTTGTCTTTGACGGCCTTAATGACTTGGACCTTCTGATCACCAGCGGCAGTTAAGGTCACCGAGAAACTGTCTTTAGCTTCAGCGGCTTCGCCCGCGGGAGCTCCACCAGCAACCACGGTCGCTTGAGCCGAAACACCAAATTTCTCTTCGAATAATTTTACTAATTCATTGAGTTCGAGCACTGACATTTTTTCGATTGACTCGACAATGTCTTTGAATTTCGCCGGAACGGCGACCTCCTTTTTGCCCTCCTCTATTTTTTGATTTTCATCCATATTTTTTGTTTTTCCCGCCATGGCGGGATTTATTAACTATTAATTAGCGCCACTCTCCTTTTTCTTGGCCAGCGCATCAAGCGCAATCACCAAGCCTTGGATCGGCGAATTGATCACATTAACGAATTGACCAAGCAAGATTTCGCGACCGGGGATCTTAGCCAAAGCCAACATTTTTTCGGCCGCAGCATAAGCTCCTTCAAAAACACCCCCGATGATCTTGATCACCTCGGCATTCTTTTTGTGAAAGTCATAAATTTCTTTCACGGGCGCTAGCGCGTCCTCGCCATAAGCAACGGCGACTTCACCATCAAGCTCTGGCAAAACACCAGTAATCGGCGACCCGTCGAAGGCTCTTTTGATTAAGGTTTTTTTGGCGACATAATAGCCAATCCCCTTGGCACGCAAATTGCGTCGCAATTCGTTAACACCGGCCACCGTTAAGCCGTGGAAGTTTACAAAGACAATTGATTTGCCCTTGGTCACAATTTCCTTAACTTTAGCGATGATCTCGGATTTTTGTTCTTTTGTAATGGCCATATTTTAAAATTTTAAAAAAATTAAAACGGCTAAATAACCGTGTTTCGACCTCGGCAGGACTTATGGACGCCTGCTTTCTCCGGTTTCCTACTTTCGCAGGATTACTAATAGTCTAGCATAAATCCCCCAATCGTCAACTTGTCACTCATTATTATAACACATGCCCCCCAATTCCAAGGGTAATCCTTGGAATGTTTTCTACTCCCCTTTGGAGCCGGCCACGTAATTTTCGAGATTTACATTCTTTGTGCCATATAACTGGCAAAGGGTAAGAAAAGCGACCCCCATCACTAAAACCACTACCAACCCAATAATCATTCGCCAAAAACCCTTACTCAAATATCGCATGTTTTATTTTCTCAAACCAATTTGGTTCTTTAGCTAATACTATCACATTTTTGCGGGAAGTGGTTCCTGTGATTAACGGTTTGGGAACTTGGGGTTTAGCTACCGAGGGGTCTGAGACATTTTCTGCTATTTGTTGTTTTGCTTTAGCTAATTGTTTTCTTGATTCGGCAACTCTGATCGGGCTTTGCCCGTTTTGTAAACTAGCTCCGCTCGCCGCCTCACCGTCAGGATAGATGAGGGCAATGTCTTTAATGTTTTGACTGGCAAAACCAATTTGTTTAAGAGGAATTTTTATTGGGGCCTGCGGGCTAATAATCGTATCCAACGGAAAGACATACTTTTTGTCATCAGCGCGCAAAGACCAATTATTCAGATTTTGTTCTTTATCGCTATTGTTTGTTATTTCGACATACCCGGCAAAAAGATTAACCGCCGTAACCTTTATTTTTGCTTCAGTGACCAAAACTATTGTTCGGGCGACAGCCTCTTCTTTGTCGTCGATTGAACCGTTGAGTGTGACATTATAACGGCCGGGAAATTGATAGGTGTGGTAAACCTTAAGGCCAATGGCACTTGTCCCATCACCAAAACTCCAAAGAAAATAATTTGTCTTTGTCCCGTTTTTGTTTTGCGAAGCAGAAAACATTATCGGCGTTCGGACCGTTGCCAATCTTTCTCGCCCGGCACTGATTTGTAAAGTTTCTTTCTTATAATTACTAAGTTTTATTTCGTTAGTGTGAACAGATTCAATATTTTCTTCACTAAGATTATCCTCGCCAGAAGTTTGTCCAGAGTCATTGTCGCTAGTCGTTTGATTAAGAGAGGTGTCTTCTGCTGGAGGAATATTCCCTGAGCCAATCGTAATAAAATCTCTCATTTTTAAAAAAGTCACATCGCCGATACCACTGACATTTTTTATTTCCTCAATTGTTTTAAAAGGGCCATTACTTGTTCGATAGGTAATAATTTTACCAGCAATCGCTGGCCCAACCTCCGGGATTTTGTCTAATTCGGCAAGATCAGCTGTGTTAATATTGATCAAGGCTGCCCAAGCTGAAATTGGGAGGACAAAGAAAAGAAAGATTAAAATTATCCTTTTCATTTTTTTAAAATTTTACCATAAACGTGGAATGCTCGCTTGGTTGATTACCCCGGGCGTACCAAAAGTAGTTGTCGCATTACGATCAAGGGCACACGGGCCATCCCCCTCATTGCAACCGGGGTTATCTTCCCAAGTCGAAAGCTCGGTCGAAATTCGATCTTCCCAAGTTCGCTCAAGCGATCCATAGCCAGCGCCACTTTTGTTCCGACTTGGAGTTTCATCAACGAGTTCATCACTTGCGCCAATTTTATGCCATAATTTTAAACCCAGATTGGCCAAGTCAAAAGCCTTGGCGCCAGTATCGACGATAAAATTATCGACAAGATTTGCCGGGCGATTACTGATAGTGTTATCACTCCCCCGCTCTACTAAATAATAAGCTTCCGGAGAAATTTGCCCACTCAAATTAATCTGCCAGGTTTTATTGATGTCACTCAAATAATAACCACTCAGGTTAATTGGATAATCGCTTAAATAATTTCGTAATTCCAACCACTCATCAAGATTTGAGGCAATAGTCCCCGCCCAGCCGATTTCGTTAATGACTACCGGTCGGGGATGAAAAATGGTAGAAATTTCGCTACTCGTTGCAACGACTTCGCTCGAACTGGCATCCCGCGCGATAATTTGCCATTTAAATTCTTTAAGCAAGTCGTTTGGAGCAAAAACCAGACTGGTTGAAGCTTGAGTCTCGACGGTCAAAGTGATCACCGCCTCCGGCGCTAGCCAACCGTCCCAACGGTCTTTGGCCGTCTTAATTAAATCATATTTATAATCACCAGCCTCAGTGGGCGACCAAACAAAAGCTAGAGTGCTCGTCGGTTTAAGTAAACAAAAATCTGACGACAAAGACTGGGCACAATTAGTAATTGAAAAATTAAGGGCCAAGGGACTAGCTTCGGGAGTGGTTGTCGCCGTAGTAGTGGCTGTTGTTGTTGGCGCTTCGATACTTACCATTTCGGCCCCAGCTAAAGCCAAGACTAAATTAGCCGAGCGAATCCCCGAGACAATCGGCTGTTGTCCCTGACCCGTTAAAGCTTCAAGTTCCGCCCGCACTTGAAGTAATTGACGACGTAATTCAGCTAATCTTTGTCGTCTGATTTCTTCGGGACTAGGACCGGGAGAACTTTCTTCTTGGCCTTCGACTGGCGGAGCATCAGCCGGTATTATAACCTCTGGCGCCACGGGAGAAGGAGGATAATTTGTAGCGCTATCGCCAAGAGATAAATTAACCGAAGCCAAAGTTTGATCAACTCTGATTTTCACCAATTCAAGCAATTTCTCCCACCAGGGCATCCGCATCTTTTTTAAAGCACCGGTTTCTTTTTCTTTTTCAACTTCGGCAAAAAATAATTTAATTATCCCGGCACTATACCCTACCGCCTTCGGCGCCAAAGTATTCCAGTAATCGGCCATGACTTTATTATCTGTATCCCTAAGAGAATATTCCGTATGAGGAACAGCGTTGTCATCCCACCAATTTCTCACCCGAACAATTCTCCCATAATTATTGTATCCATAATTACTTATTACCCCATCTTTCCCTACTTCTGGTAAGATTTTTAAAATTTTAGGATTTTGATAATAACTTAAAATAGTGTCGTCACTGAAAAAGTTATTATTTGAAAAATTGGCCGCGTTATCAAAATAGGTGTCTAATGAATTCAAATAAATCGGAACTGAAGCCGGGACCGTCTTTTGATTAAAAGCATAAGCCTCATAAGTTTTAGAGATTATATGAATATCATCGCGGGTATGATCGGGTACCGTAGCATCCTGCACTAAGTGGATAACATGGCCCAAAGCATATAGGCCTTTTTGTTTATCGCCATAAACATAATCATAAATGGCATTTTCCCATGAGTAATCATTGCCGGTTGAATTTTGTCCATGGGCCCATTGCTTTGAAGTGGCAAATTGCCCCATATTTAAACCCCGATTATTAATCGGGTCGTAAAAATGCTCGAGCCAGCGCGGGATATCGTCCTCATCTTTTGACCCACGAACAATTGAGGCAATATCCGTCTCGACCAATTTTTGCGGGGAACTCTGATTAAATAATTTAGAGGCTTCGCTGGTTAAGAGCGGATGAGTAAAATCGTTGTCATAACCGAAAACTAGCGCCGGCCAAAGCGCTAGTGTTAAGACAATGATTCCTACATATTGCTTATTTTCCATTTCTTACTGAACTCGTTTCTAAAAAACTCAATATCGTGAATTATTTTCCCATCATTATTGACTTCTCCCATCCCTGCGACAAAACTATCTTCTCTCAAAGTCCCTAGCATTTTTGAATTTTCCAGCGATTTTATTATCTCCTCCCCCTTCCCCAATTTCACCCAATTTTGCATTTTGGCTAAAAATTCGACCTGTTTATCAACTACAAAATACTTACTCGCCAACTCCAAATCTCCCGCTTTAAAAGCGGTAATAAACATTTTAAGCGTCTCTTCTGGCGTCGCCCCACCCGCCGTATCGTTGCGCCAAGTATTTTTGATATTTTCAACTTTACTTAAAAATTGTCTTTCCTGCCAAGTCTGATTAATTCGTTGCAAAATTTTCGTCTGCCAAACAATCACCGAGAGTACCACCACGACCAAAATTATCACCACCCAAAACCAAAATTTCTTTTTCATAACTTTATTTTATAAAAAACAGTGGCTCTTCGCCACTTTCGCTATCCCCTTTTCATCATTATAACACACCACCTCATTTTCCAAGGGTAATCCTTGGAGTGGGGATATTTAGGACTTCCTCGCCCTCGTCTTTGTAATTAAGCCAATCGTCAGTAAAATCTTTGAACTCTTTCTTGCCAGAAAAATACTCAGGAAACGCTCGTTTATTTAGGATTCGGCCCTCGGCTCGGCCAGCAGTAATATAATCTAGATAGCTTGAGTATTTATAAATCAACAGATAGCTTTTTGCTTTCTTCGCGTTATTGATTCCCCGCTCTTTCCATTTAGAGTCTATTAATTTTATCGGGTTTAAGTGTATATACGCATACATATATTTCAGATAATTATCGTCACCAAGATGATTAGCCTTAAACGTCCCCTCAAACAATTGGCCCGTTCTTTTATATTTTTTGTTGAAGTACATTGAATAACCCGTTAAAAGTTTAAGCATAAAAATCGAGATACCATTTTCTACCCTCTCCTTTAGTAGCAGGTGAAAATGATTAGGCATTAAACAATAGGCACCGATATCGACAATTTTATTACCAACCTTGAGACTAAATAAATCGTCCGGGGGTAATCCTTGAACCAATTTTGTCACAATTGGCTCTGTCCCATTGCATAGATATAAGAGCTTAATAAATCTCTCGTAGTCGGCCGGCTTTACAAAAATCTTTCTTTTTTCTATCCCCCGATTATAGACGTGATAGAATTCGTCAATAGAAAAAATAAATTTTCTTTCCATTTTATTATTATAACACACAACCCTCGATTCCAAGGGTAATCCTTGGAGTTTGAGGATAAGTTTTATTAGTAGGATTTTTCGGTGACGAGGAGGCCGGAGCGGTCGAAGAGGGAGATGGTTTCGCGTTGTTTGTCCCAAAGTTCCCAAGTGCGGTTCAGGTAAATCCGCCATTCATCGCCAATAAAGTCTTTGTCGGCAGAATAGAGACGGAAGCAAGTTAAGGGATTAAAGTTTTGTTTAACAAAACTTTGGCAAAAACTAGATAATTTGCAATTACGATCGAGACAAGTGCCATTGATCTTATCATAAATATCGGTCGGTTGATGACAACTAGAAATTGAGCGGACGAAATCATAACAAGTTTGATCAAGGCTATCGATGCTCGGGAGATCGCGGCTAGTTGGACATTTATAGATAAGGGTCGGGCTAAAACGATAATTGCCACTCCGTTGATTAACAGGGCGATCCTCAACATAACCTAGGCAGCGATTAATCTTAAAATTTTCATTGATGACAACCGAGCCGGCAGTGGGGACACTGCCAGTGGTAATCGTCGCCTTCTCTCCCGACCTTAGGGTAATCGGACCATGGATGTTCGACGAGGGATTAAACGGATTATAGAGAACGACTCCCTGGTCGGGAATTTTAACATAAACAGCTTGCCCCCTTACGGCCGTACCGGAAACAATATAGGTTTTTTTGTCACGGCCATTTTTGAGCGTCCAACCGCTAATGTTTATTGGTTGGATATTGCCATGAGCCGACAGGGTTATATATTCTTTATTAGGGCTGTCCGTACTAACTGAATTAGCGCTAATTGAGATTTGATCACGGTAAGGACTGTATTTTTTTCTTTGGCCCTGACTGTCAAGATAGTAATTATTGTTATCGGCTTTTGTTGAACTGTGATTAGTGGTATTCGTCTTTTGGTTTTGTGAAGAAGTAGTTTTGGTTTGAGAAGCTACTTTATTTTTACTATTAATCCCCTCCGGACCGTTGTTAACCATCCAAATAGAAAAAAGGATCATTAGGGCCACAATGACACTTAGCCCGCTTACCCCCCCAGCACTTGGACTTTTTATTTCAGCCATAAGTAAATTATAAATGAATTTGTAATTTTTGGGAAACCAAAAAGCCGCCCCGAAGGGCGGCTTTTTGTTAACCCATCAACTGATTTGACTCAGCCGATGCACAAGATGGTTAGATGTTGACTCTGACGTACAGATTTTCAAGACCAGTTGTGATTCTTGAACCAGTTAGAGTACCAACGGCTGTACCGAAGTTGATAGCCGAGATACGCAAGCTGTTGTAGGTATCTCCGGTTCTCTTTCCGATCATACCATTAACAGTAAAGGTTCGTGACGCCCCCGAAGGAATCATGTAAGCGAGGGTGCCGTTATCACCAGACAACGGAGCCACTGGGTTGAAGGAAGTGATCGACGTCGAAGTAGCAGACGCCGGTTGAGCGCTGACATCCGGATCGCTGGTCGTACTAAGCGC
>JBAZNO010000021.1:0-8677 GCA_041649195.1 Minisyncoccota bacterium
TCCCCATCCCGTCCGTAAAAAGAGCCGGAAGTAACAACCCCCCCTTTAAGAAAATCTAGGGGATGAGTATCGTCTATATAATCAGGAAGAAGTGCACTACACCCACTTTTACCGAGAGCGGGGACAATCACCGCTTTGGCTAAACTATTATTTTGGGCGGTAATTGTAATTTCACTACCCAAACAATCGAAAATTCCTTTACTAAATAAATTGTTTGTCCCAACCGCCGCCAATTGGCTATCTCCAGACAAAGTTGTCAAGCTAGAGCTACCCGCTTGGCCCAAATAGAGACCGGCGGTCAAAGCAACAAAAAGAATCGTCACCCCGACACCAATATTTTGGGCTCGAGTCAAGATTCTTTGATCTTTTTTATCCATATTAAATTAATTATTAAAACTAAACTTTATCGCAGAACGCGATTTTTTATAATATTTAAATAATAACACAAAAAGTTGGCCGGTTGTTGCCTCCCCCCAGCAAGAGGTGGATAACTTAGAGCTTATTTTAAGGCTTTAATCCCCGGCAGGGTGCCAGTGGCTAAAAAGTCGAGCATCGCCCCACCGGCGGTGGAAACAAAAGTAAATTTATTCATTAATTTTAGCTCTTCAATGGCCGAGAGAGTATCGCCACCACCAACAATTGATTTACCCCCACTTCGTCCAGACTTCGCGGGGCAAGCCCTAGCTACAATCTTGGCTACTTCAAGTGTCCCCTTCTTGGCTCCTAGCTCAAACCAGCCCATAGGCCCATTCCAAAGCACTAGCTTAGCCCCCTTAGTCATTTGAGCAATTTGCTTAAGTGATTCTGGCCCGATATCAATGATTTGGTCCTTTTTATTCCAAATTAAATCGGCAGGTAGAATAATTTTCTTGTTTTTTAAGAACGGTTTAATGTATTTAATATCATCGTCAGCAATTGAATTACCGATATCGCAACCCATCGCCTTCATAAACGAATTGGCCAGCGCCCCACCAATAAAAATTTTATCAGCCGTTTTAAGGAATTTTTTGATTAAAGGAATTTTGGTTTGGAATTTGAGACCGCCAAGAATCACGACGAATTTGCCCTTAGGTTTAAGCGCCAAACTTAAATTCTTGAGCTCTTTAGCAAACAGCAGGCCAGCATAACTCGGCAAATACTTAGTAATCGCTGAAACCGAGGCGTGGGCTCGATGCGAAACCGAAAAAGCGTCGTTAACGTAAATATCGGCCAAATTAGCCAATTCTTTGGCAAATTTAGGGTCATTTTTCTTTTCGCTCTCTTCTCGTCTAATATTTTCAAGTAAAACGACCTGATCGGCATTAAACGCCTTATCAATTTCCGCTAGGCCTTGCCTAGCGATTAATTTAGCGGGAAAGAATTTGTTTAAATATTTTGCTACTGGCGCCAAGCTAGCCGAGCCATCATCACCCAAATGGCTCATCAAAATAACTTTGGCCCCATTTTTAAGTAAATAATTAATGGTCGGCAAACTTTGCTCAATGCGAAAAGCGTCAACAACCTGACCCTTCTTAATCGGAACATTAAAATCAACCCTAACCAGGGCAACAAGCCCGCCAGACCTCGGGCTCACTTGAGGTCTGGCGGGAGAAGAGAAGAGTTCAGTGATTATTTTCATAACCAAAGTATAAAGGAAAAAATAAAAACTCGCGATTTTGACAAAAGACCTAGGCTATGTTAAGATACTGATCAGGCGCACAACAAAGGAGAAATAACGTGTTTGGAGAACAAATTGCCGCCGTTAGAGCGGCCATTAATTTTCTCTGCGGGATCTTACATTTTAAGTCCCTGGAGAAAGATGGGATATGCCACGCCTGTGGGACCCCAATACCAGAAGGAAGAAAAGTCTTTGTCGTCATTCCCGTTGACGACGAGGGTCGGGAGGGAGAAGAACGCCCCTTCTGCAACCAGGCCTGTCACCGGGGCCACGTAGAAAAATGCTCTGAGCTTCTCGAGCAGGGCCAAGCTGCCTAAAATAGACAGCAAAAAAGGAGAACTAGACCCCAACAGGAGCATTGCTCCGTTGGGGCTTTGCTTTATTTAGCGTGCTCGGCAATTTTGATAATTTCGGCGAAATTTTTCGGGCTGAGGGAATTGCGTCCAGATAATAAGCCGTCGGCCTGGCCAGCGACAAGAAAGTCTATTGTATTTTCTGGCGAAGCATAGCCCCCAAACAACACCGGGGTAAGAAGAGCTTTTTTCTTGCCAATAATACCTGCCAAAATCTTGCGGATAAAAATTTTACTGTGAAGAAAATCGTCCGGTGTGGCGTCTCGCCTTCCTTTTGTTGTCGAAATGGCCCAAACCGGTTCATAGGCAATAATCAATTTATCGGCTTGTTTGGCCGGGAAATCAGCCAGGTCTTTTTCTATCTGAACTCTTAGAATGTCAAGATAGTCACCACTATCATCTCGCTCAGTCTCGCCGACACAAAGGATAATACGAAGCCCGGCCGAAATGGCCGTCTTGATTTTTTGGTTAATGGCCTCATCGGTTTCCCCAGCCGCTCGTCGTTCAGAGTGGCCGACCAACGTTATCTTTACCCCCAAATCCCGGATCATGAAGGCCGAAATTTCGCCGGTTTGCGCCCCTTGGTCTTTAGTATGACAATCTTGAGCTCCTAGCTCAACCTTGCTACCCGCACCAGATAATTTTTTGAGTTCAGACAAATAAATGGCTGGCGCAAAAATCATGACCTTGGTTCGACGAGCCTTACTGGCAACCTTTTTAATAGACGAGTAAAGTTGCTTGGCATCCTTGAGGGTTACTGGATTCATCTTCCAATTCCCTGCAATAATTTTGTTTGACATTCCCCGATTTTAACAAACTTGCCTTAAAAAAGAAAACTATTATACTAATGGTTTGTTTTGGTCTTTGGTAAAAAAGGAAGGAGATATTTTTTATGGCCGAGAAAAAGAACCGGCGGCATCATACTTTTTGCCCCTATCAACCGGGCAAAAGAGTCAATATGGAGCAGGGAGATGACGGGCGGTGGCGACTGGTTGGTTGCACGAGCCTCTCGCCAGAGTTTGTCCCTGATCCCAAGCAAACGAACTGCTTGCGCCTAAGGCAGGAAGGAAAATGTCCCTTTATCGACAAGGGCGACATCGTCAAACCCGCCTCCAAACCCGTTTTGGGTTAATTATTTAACCCCCTCGCCCAGTACCAGATGGTACTGGGCGATTTTCATTTCTCGCGCCAAGAAATAATTTGATATTGATCTGAAGTGAGAGGAAAAGAAGGTGGCGGACCATAGAGCAAATTGCCGTCATAGGTCAAATTGCGCAACTCGTAACCGGTACCATCGGTATAGGCAAAACCGTAGCGTTGATTGGTAGCGATCATGCCAAATAAAGTGAGCTTGCTTCGGCGGTATTCGGTCCCACAGCTCGAGGTGTAATACCAGCGCCCCGCCCGCCCGTTCTTGGCCACCAAGGCGGCATCAATTTGCAAATCATCTTCACTATAAAGACCAACATTAAAATTATTTTGCGCAATCAATCCAATAATGTCTTGGCCGTCGTAATTGGTATATTTAAGATCGCTATTAACCGTAATACTGGTATTGGTATTAGTGCTTTCAGGGAAACGACCTGAGGCAATGGTTAGCCGAGCGGTATTAATTTGCCCGGACACCCAAACATTATCCTCAACAAAAATGATGCCGTTAGAGGGGAAAGCATAATTGGCGACAAACGATTCATGGTTAATACTCCAAGTCCCCCAACCAGTGGTGCTATTAGAGCAACCATGAGGAGCCGACAAAACAGAGGTCACTTTATACAAATCAAAAGTATCGTTCGTTTTAAGAATTAAGTGATAGCCTTGTGAGCCCGAACTTGGGATATAGCGACCACCAGTAGCATTAGCCAACGTTTTTAAATTAGCCAAATCGGCGGTTAGACCAGTAAAGTCTACGGCCGGTACTGGGAATTGCCGACCAGCCATAAAAACATCCGCCCGTGTCGGCACGGCCGTTGGAGGCAAAGGATCGGTACTCCCATGATGGGTATGGACACCATACTCTAAATTATGATCATCATGATCAGCATCATCATAACTGGCTTGCGCACTAGTAATAATATTATGGGCCAGCCCATCAAAGCGGATACCGCCATTGGCATGAATTGGACCAAAAACTTCGGTCCCCTCACCAAAACGCATGCTAGCGTTGGCGACAACCGCATATTTGGCCAGCGAGGGAATAGCCATTTTAGATTCAACCGTTCTCTTGGCTCCCGAACTATCAAAAACTTCCCCGAGCGAAGTAATGGTCACCAAGGTCGAGCCAATGGCGGGAGCCGTGATCGTTAAAGAAAATTGGCCAAGGGTATTGCCATCTTTATCTTTATAACTATGAACATAAGGCCCCGTCGAAGAAGCGCTTTGGCCGTCGTGAAAATCGGTCGGCGCGTGGGCTAAGTGCCAACGATAATACTCCACCCCAGATTCGGCAATTTGAAAGGCTTGCTCGCGCGAGGCCAGATGACGAGATAATTTTAAACTCGTCCCCGCCCAGCCAATTAACCCGCCAACAATAATTACGCCGGCCGCGGCAAAAACTAAAACCTGTACAAGAAGATACCCATTTTCTTTTTTCTTTCTCATAGATTATCTTTTAAATTACGGATCATCACCTGACTTGATAAATAAAGTGGAACTGGTGCTTGGGCCGAATTAGCGTCGATTAAAAATTCGACCTTAACCAAACGGATATTTTTTACCTCAATCGGTTCAGAGAGAGCAGGGCTTGAAGCCGTGCCGTCATAACTTCGATCATAATAGCTGAAAATTAAATTATTGGTATTGATTAAATCATTAATTACCGTTGAAATACTCTCTGAGCTAGTGGCATAAGTATAAGGCTGACCAGTAGGGGCTACCTGGCCACGTTTTAACGTTCGCCCCTCGAGCCAATAATGCAAACGCTCCCGCTTATTGTCATTGTTGATATCACTATAAAAAACTAAATTATTTTTACTCGCTGATTCAATTGAATAAGTCCCGGTGTTTGAAGGTTCGGCCGTGCGTAATTCAGCAACCAAACGACGCAGGGTAATCTTGGCCTCACTCTCGGCCACCAATTCGCGCGACCAAACATAATTTTGATAAAAAATATTTCGGCCAAAATCGGCAATCACCAACCCAACCGCCACGGCGATGCCGACAACAATGAGTATTTCCATTAAAGTAAAGCCTTTTTTCATTGTGGATTAAGTTCAATTTCTAAAATTTGCCAATCATTGTCGACCAAGATGGAAACCGAAGAGTTTTGATAACCGGCTTTACTGGCATTAACGATATAATCCCCAGATGAAAGATCGTCAAAATAAATTTGGCCAAAGGGCAAACAAGCCGAGCTATAAGTAATTGAGATATCTGAGAGGTTAGGGGTGACAAGAGGATCAAGGGTAGAAAGAAAAACTCGGTAACGTAAATAGCGCGCCGGCGAATTAGCCTCGCTGATCGTGGCCGGTGAAGCGGAGTAATAAGCCCCCGCCGTACCGTCAGGACCAAGCCAATTCCAAGTTGTTGTGGCCGGATCATTACCGGTGGCAATCTGAAAACGCACACTCGCCTCTCCGGTGGAGCTCGCTTGGTCAGCCGGTGACCAATTGAGATCATAAAAAGTGGTCGAAGTCGCCCCCGAATCAAGAACGGGAGAGATTAAATAACCGACTGGACGATAAGCGTCTAAGACCTTAATTAATTTGAGCTCACCAATTGGCAAGCGAGTTTCAATATTGCCGTCAGTTTCGAAATTACCCGTCGACCAATCAGTTTGAGTGAAATAGCCTCGATTAGTTACTAAAGTCTGGCTATCACCATTACCCGAAAGAGTAACGGTAGCGTTAGAAAGGGGTAAGCCCGAAGCCCCGTCTTTAATCGCCACTAATAACCCCTTGCCCGATTTGGGCGTAACAACCAATTTAACCGTGTTGTCTGTCCCCGGTGAGACCAAAACCGATTGGAGAGGAAAAGAGCCTGCGATGGCCAGAGCTGGGTCATCGGCAATTAGTTTATAAGTATCCCACTCTAAGTCAGTTAAAGTTAAAGTTCCGTCTAAGGGAATTGTTTTATCCTCATCATAGCGCAAGACTTCAGGGTCACTGCTTAAAAGTCTCGCCCCCTGGAGCTTAAAGCTAAACGGCCCGATTGATTGACAATAGTTATCAACGGCCTGCAAAGTTAAATTGCTCAAGCGGTCAATCACCAAACTCACTTGGGTTAATTGTCCGGCCAAAACAGTGGCATCAGGACTAGTGGGATTGGTTAGCCCCAGCTCACCGGCCGCGTAAGTTCGCGCCGAAGAATAACCTGATTTGCTAACCTCAACCCGATAAGCAAAATTACCCGTCGGGATGTCCACCAATTGAAGCAGGCCATCATTATTGGTCGCGTCTTGAATAACCAGAGTGGTTGTCGCCTTGAGATTAGTTACTTTGACATTGGCCCCAACAACGGCTTGACCATTGGCATCAAAAACCTTAACAAATAACGCCCCATTCCCCGAACTCGTTTCTAAATTTTTGGGGCTAACGGTCGTGGTTAAGGTTAAGGGCGTAAAATAACGGCAAGCGGTGCTCCCGCAAGAAACCGTTACCTCAACCAATTTATAATCAGCGGGAGTTAGGTCGTTAGGCGAACCGCCAATTGTCCCGTCAAAAGAATCGTCAATGTTACGAACAGTGGTGGTAATTTTAAAAACCATGCCCGAGCTCGTAGCTAAACGCTCATAAGGCAAGGCGCCGGCCGGCCAACCTCCCGCAATCCCCACACTTGAATAAGGTAAATTGCGCGCAATTTCGATTTGTTCATTGGCCAAGCTAATCGCCGCCGATTTAGTTTTAGCCCCAGAAGTTAAGCCGCTCACCCCCACAAAAGCCTGATAAATCCCCAGAGCCAAAACCGCAAAAATGGCCGAAGCAACCAACGCCTCAACAAGCGAAAACCCCCTTTTTTTATTACTTGATTGCATTAGAAAGCGAGTACATAGGACCGATCATCGAAATCGCAAAAATACCAACCGCAATACCGATAACGATCATTAAAACTGGTTCAATCACCGTCGAAAGATTTTTAGTTACCTGGTCAACCTCATCTTCAAAAAAGACCGCCCCCTTAAGAAGCATCTCGGGCATCTTGCCCGTTTCTTCGCCCACCGCCGACATTTCGCTGACAAAAATCGGAAAAAGATTTTGATGAGCCGAAAAGATAACTGATAAAGAAATGCCTTTTTGCACCTTATCAAGTGCTTCAACCATAATCTGTTTGTAATAATAATTTTGCACCACTTTCTCCGTCACCTCCATTGTTTTGGTTAAACTAACTCCCGCCGAAATTAATGATGAGGTCGTCCGCATAATTACCGCCGAATTAACTTGGCGGGTTAGATTATTAATAAAAGGTAAACGTAAAAAGAGCCCATCAAAGAATTTTTTGCCAATGGGTGTTTTGGGTAACCACATTAATAACGCTCCCAACAAAACAAGTCCGACTAAAACCAGGATGATATTATTAACCAAAAAATCCGACAGGCCAATCACCATTTGCGTGGTAAGCGGGAGTGGGACATTAAGCTCACGAAAAGTAGCCGAGAGGGTTGGGATAAGAAAGATCATCATTAAAATACCAATCGCAATAATGGCGACCACAATAACGGCCGGGTAAATGAGAGCACCAATAATTTTACGTTGAAGTGAATAACTCTTTTCTAATTGTTCACTAACCAACTTAAGGGCTTCAGGTAAACGACCGGTTTCTTCGGAAGCGGCAATCATCGCCACAAAAACCTCCGGGAAAATTTGGGGATAATTAGCGAGCGCTCGACTTAAACTCTCACCCTTATTAATTCGATTTTCAACCTCACCTAAGATTTTTTTAAAATATTTGCTACTTGTTTGCCGAGCCATCACCGAGAGCGCCCGCGCCAAAGGTAAACCAGCGCTAATCATCGCGCTCAAATTATTAGCAAAGATAATTTTATCTTTCATCTTTACCCTGTGGAGTAAAGGGCTCCAATACTCCACGGGGTGAACCCGACCGCCTTTTCCCTTCATTTCTTCGACCGAAAGGGCAATCAGTCCTTCGGCGCGCAATTCGCGCGCTAAGGCAAAACGATCAGCCGACTCTCGCTCGCCCGTTACTTCTTCGCCGCTGGCTT
Source organism: Minisyncoccota bacterium (assembly GCA_041649195.1). GTDB lineage: Bacteria > Patescibacteriota > Minisyncoccia > Phycocordibacterales > XYD1-FULL-46-19 > CAIPHT01. The sequence goes on from JBAZNO010000021.1 coordinate 8,165, forward strand.
TTTTAGCTCTGAAATTAAAATTCATCTTGAAATTAATTACTCGGTTACCGCGCGCAAAACTTCTTCAATCGTGGTTATCCCTTGGACAACTTTAAAGATCCCGTCTTCAAGCATGGTGAGCATCCCTTCGCTTCGGGCTTGCTCATTTAAAGCTTCGGCCGAAGAGCCCTTGAGTACCAACTCGCGCATGGTTCGACTCATCGCGAGAACTTCGTTAATACTGATCCGGCCCGAATAGCCTTCGGCGCAAGAAATTTGCCCAGACACCTCAACGCCCGTTGGTTTGGGACGGTAAAAAGAAATCGTCTTCCAATCATCGGTCGGTTTTATAATTTTTTCTTTTTTCAGACAAGCGAGCACATGATCAAGATTGGCTTTGGCTGCCAAATTTTTAATTTCGGCCTCGGTTGGGATATAAGCCTCTCGTTCGGGGCAAAGGCGTCGCACCAAACGCTGGGCCACAATTACCTCCAGAGTGGAGACGAGGAGAAACGGTTCAGCTCCCAAGTCTAA
>JBAZNO010000022.1:0-8643 GCA_041649195.1 Minisyncoccota bacterium
ATTTGCCCTTACCTTTGAGGATCTGTGCATGATCCGTGATGGCGTTGATATCAGATCGATTAGCTCAGCGGCTGGTCTGGTGGTTAAACGTCGTTTCCCCGAAGAGTTAAAACGAGTAGTTTAATGTAGCGTCAGGGTAGAAAAATTATTTTCCGTCCAAGTTCAGAAGGGAGTGAGGGCCACTCGAGAGCACTCACTCCTTTTCTAATTTTCCACATTTTCTTGATTATCAACCGCAAATAAGTTATATTTAAATCATATGGTAGTCAGAATGCGTAGCACCCGGAGTCATACCGGGAATAGGCGGTCTCACCATGCGCTCAAAACAGCCAAACTCGGAGCCTGCGCCAAGTGTAGCGCGCCGAAGGCGGGTCACAAAGTTTGTCCGAATTGTGGTACTTATCGCGGACGCGAAGTGGTAAATGTTTTGGCCAAGGCAGAGAAAAAGGCGGCGAAGAAAAAGCGCCAGTCCGCTAAAAGCTAATAAATTAAAACAATTTAGATTTTTGAAAAAATATGGCTAATCGTCATTTGTGTCGAAGCTTGGCAATGCAAATCCTCTTTGAATTAGATTTTCATGAGGGGGCTAAATCGAGCACTTTTATCGACGAAACGATCAAGCGTATTGCTCTCGAATTCGGTCCCGGGATCGAAGATTTGTCATTCACTGAAGAAATTGTTCATGGGGTTATTGCTCATCAAGACAAAATTGATTTGATTATCGGCAAGGCGGCGCCCGATTGGCCGCTTGAGCAAATTGCCGCTGTTGATCGCAACGTTTTGCGTTTGGGTTTATACGAATTAATTTTTGGTGATCGGGCCGACGTGCCGGCCAAGGTGGCGATTAACGAAGCCATCGAATTAGCCAAAACTTTTGGCGGCGAATCGAGCGGACGTTTTGTTAACGGTGTGCTTGGCACAGTTTATAAAGAATTGGGCGAGCCGGGCAAAAACGAGACTTCGGCCAAAAAGAAAAAAATTGTCGATATCCCTTATGATCAAATGCCGATTGAAAAATTAGGCGGGGCCGTAGTTTACTCACGTTGTGCTGATGGCGAAATTTACCTAGCGATGGTTCATGATGTGTTTGGCCGCTGGACCTTATCGAAGGGTCATATCGAGGAGGGCGAAGAGGTTGAAGCGGGGACAATTCGTGAAATTAAAGAAGAAATGGGGGTAGACATGAGCATTGAGCAAGAATTGGGGATGAACGAATATATTGCCTCCGACCCCGAGAAAGGTAAAACGCGCCGGCAAGTTAGTTATTTTTTGGCTCAAGTTGAGGGCAAGCCCGAACTGGTACTTGAGAAAAAAGGCGGACTTGATAATGTTAAATGGTTTCCACTGGCTGAAGTGCCCGAGCTCCACATGTATGATGATATGGTGCCGATTATTACTAAAGCGATTAAGATTCTGCTTAACCGTTAACTCCCATGAAAAATTTTCAAGATAAAATTAATTACCATTTTAAAAATTCCGACTTGCTCAAGCAAGCTTTTCTTCATCGATCTTATTTAAATGAACATAAGGATGTGGGTTTAGAGCATAATGAACGGCTCGAATTTTTGGGCGACGCCGTTTTAGAATTGGTGGTGACGGATTGGCTTTATCAAACTTATCCCGACAAACCCGAGGGCGAACTTACCGCTTATCGCGCCGCTTTGGTTAATGCTAATACTTGTGCCGATCTGGCCAGCGACTGGGGGATGAACGACTTATTGATGCTCTCGAAAGGCGAGTCTAAAGATACTGGCCGGGCTCGGCAAATTATTTTGGCCAATACTTTTGAGGCGGTGGTGGGCGCAATTTATTTAGATGGCGGATATAGTTCGGCCAAAGATTTTATTACCAAAACCGTTTTTCCTAAAGCGGGCGAAGTGATTAAGAAAAATTTAGTAGAGGATTATAAAAGCGCTTTTCAACATAAGGCGCAAGAAGTGGAGGGGATTACTCCAACCTATCGCGTCATTTCTGAAACTGGTCCCGATCATGATAAAAAATTTACCGTTGGTCTCTATCTCGGCGATACCCAAATTGCCGAAGGTTCCGGCCACGCCAAACAAGAAGCTGAACAATCCGCCGCCCGCGCCGGTCTCGAAGCCAAAGCTTGGCAATAAAAAAATTCCAAGGATTACCCTTGGAATTGGGGTTGGTGTGTTGTAATTAAGAAAGCAAAAGCCGCCGGGAGGAAGGAGGCGGCTATGCCTACTTCTTCGCGACGGCAGGGGTTTACGCTGGGATGTGGAATTGTCCGGGGTCGAACTCTTCCTTGGTATCGGCCCACCAAGCTTTCCCGCACTTTGTGCAGATCTTAGCTCGTCGGGTTAAATCTCCCGAGCACCCGTAAGGGACATCTACCGAGCGAGCTACTTCTTCCGAGCAACAGGCTGGCTCCAGTGCTGAAGAGATTATCATGTATATGGCTACGACGATACACATGAGGAATTCTCCCAGAATCATCCCGTGTACGACTTTCTCTCCGAGAAGCTCTCCCGTTGCCAAAGTGATGACGACACCCAGTAGAAATAGTAGGGCTAACATCCCAAAAAGCTTTTTTCCGAAACTCAAGTTTTTCATGTGGGACTCACTTTCTAGGGCAAATCTGCCCTGGTTGAATTTCAATTTGTCCATTACCATTGTAGCACCATGTACTTTATTTGTCAAGGGCTGGAAAATGGCCTATTTGGAGGCTTAATTCACTTCAGAAATTAAGCTTTTTGGTTTATAATTTAGCCTAAAAAATTCCAAGGATTACCCTTGGAATTGGGGGTGGTGTGTTGTAATTAAAAAAGCAAAAGCCGCCGGGGAGGAAACGACGACTTTGCTGTTTCTTTCCGCGGCGGCGGGGACAAATTTTAGAATAAGGGGGACTTTTTTGGCTTGTCGGTTTTGGGCAGGAACCCGTCGATCGACTCGAGTTCGACGTCGAGGTTGAGTTCATCGTTGATTTTTTGTCCGATTTCCCCCATCTCCTTTTTGTTCGAGTCCCGTACAATCACGTACGGAGCCTTTACCACTTGCATCCCGGGCCCTAATTGGGCCGTTACTGCGCAGGCATACCGGTCGCTTATGGTGGTAAAGATAGCCTCTTCCGCCACCCCCATTTTCTCCAGGATCCGGGCAATTTTTGCCTTGAGGCGTTTTTCCTCCGCCACGGCAAAGCCCATAAGTACAATATTCGGCATGGTATGTTCTCCTTTTGTTTTTGCCAACCATTTACTCTGCTCATGATTATAGCACCAATAACTCGTATCTGTCAACAATCAAAAGACCTCTCAATTTAGACCTTAATTCACTTCAGAAATTAAGCTTTTTGGTTTATAATTTAGCCTAATGACCCTCAAGAAATTGGAGTTGTCGGGGTTTAAGAGTTTTGGGCGAAAAGAAACGCTCTTTTTTGACGCGCCAGTCGTGGCGATTGTCGGGCCCAATGGCTCGGGCAAATCAAATGTGGCCGAGGCTTTTCGTTGGGTGTTGGGCGAGCAATCGCTCAAATCGTTGCGGGGCAAAAAAGGCGAAGACTTAATTTTTAATGGCTCATCTTCTTTAGGGCGATTGTCACGGGCGAGCGTGGCCGTGACTTTTGATAATACTAATCGCAAATTCGCTACCGTGGATTTTGACGAGGTGGTTTTGTCACGCGAAGTTTTTCGTGATGGGGTCAATGAATATAAAATAAATGGTTCGGTCGTGCGTTTGCGCGATATCATTGAACTTTTGGCGAGCATCTCACTTGGCGCCTCAGGGCATCATATTATTAGTCAGGGCGAAGCCGATCGGATTTTAAATGCCAATGCGGTGGAGCGCCGAGCGATGATCGAAGACGCCTTGGGTTTAAAAATCTATCAATGGAAATTGGGTGAGAGCGAAAAGAAATTGGCCAAGACCGAAGATAATATCAAACAAGTTGAATCGATTCGGCGCGAGATTGCTCCGCACTTAAAATTTTTAAAAAAGCAGGTTGAGAAGATCGAGAAGGTGCGCGAACTCAAAACTGAATTACAGAGTTTGTATGGTGAGTATTTGAAGCGTGAAGAATTATATTTAACTAAAACAAAAGAAAAATTAACGCAAGAAATTACTGGACCAAAATCTCAGCTCGAGAACATTGCGAGACAATTAAGCGAGCGTGAAGCAAGGCAACAAAATGGTGGGCACAATGCCGAGATTATCGAAGAAGAAAATGCGCTAAGAGAATTAGAAACAAAAATTCGCACTCTGCGTTTGCAAAAAGATGATTTGGCGCGAGCGCTTGGTCGTCTCGAAGGTTTAATTGAAGTGAGAGAAAAGGAAGTAAAGAAAACAGCGCCGGGGATTAAAATTCCGCTCGCTGAAGCGGAGGCCTGGGTGAGCGATCTTGATAATAATTTTGTTCAGATTGAACGAGCGACTGATCTCGAAGAAGTTAAAAATACTATCCGCAATTTGCGTGCGCATTTGCATGATTTCTTGAAAAATTATGAGGCTAAGGAGGAAGCCCATTCGATAAGTTCAGGGCAAGCTGGCCTTGATCAGATTAAAGAAGAACATAATCAATTATTAAAAAAAGTTGAGGAATTAGATAGAGAAGAAACAAAATGGCAAAGCGAAGTGATGGACCGCAAAGAGAAGATTGTCGGACTTCGGCAAACGGCGCAAACGGCCGAACATGATTTTTATGAATTGCGGGCGAAAAAAGGGGAATTAGAATTGCAGGTGCGCACCATGCTCGCCAAACAAGAAAAACTAAATTTAGAAGAAGAGAATTTTAAACGCGAAGTGGGTGAGGCGGGGATCTTGGTGGGTCGCGAAGTTTTGAATTATGAAAATATTAAACTTGATTGGGACGAAATAAAAAATGAAGAACGAAATATTCAAGAAGATCGTCGGCGAAAAATCGAACGGATTAAAATTCGACTGGAGGACATGGGCGTGGAGAGTAGCGAAGTTTTGCGCGAACATGACGAGGTCACGGCGCGCGACGCTTTCCTCGGTAAAGAACTTGAGGACTTGGCCGTTAGTCGCGAATCCCTTTTAAGTATTATGGCCGAATTACGGGCCAAGATTGATGGCGAATTTAATGCCGGCATTGGCAAAATTAATTCGGAATTTCAAAAATTCTTTGCCTTACTTTTTGGTGGGGGCAATGCTGGGTTGGAATTACTAAAACCTGCGAAGAAACGGGATGAATTGAGTTTAAGTTTGGGCGATGAAGAGGGTGAAATGCCGATCGAAATTGATGAAGAAATTGACGCCAAGCCGGGGGTCGAAATCAACGTAAGTTTGCCACGCAAAAAAACGAAAGGCCTTGCCATGCTTTCGGGTGGGGAGCGAGCACTTACTTCGATTGCTTTGCTGTTTGCAATGTCGCAAGTGAATCCACCACCATTCCTTATTCTCGACGAAACTGATGCTGCGCTTGATGAGGCCAATTCGCGCAAATATGCGGATATGATTGAGAACCTCTCAAAATATTCTCAATTGATACTCATTACTCATAATCGCGAAACGATGTCTCGCGCTAGCATTTTGTATGGCGTAACGATGGGCTCGGATTCTGTCTCTCGCCTTATCTCCATCAAATTCGACGAAGCTGCTCAATATGCGAAGTAACTTAAAGGCGAAGCCTCTAAGTTAAACTATTTCGAAATCGATAAGTCTTTTTTCTTCATCGGCCGAAAGGACGCGAACTTTGACGGTTTGGCCGAGATGGTAGGTGGCGCCGGTGCGACGGCCCTTAACGATCATCTTTTTTTCATCAAAAACATAATAATCTTTAGGTAGGTTACTGAAGTGGACGAGGCCACGGGCGCCGGTTGAGAGCTCTTCAATAAATAAACCAAAATTGGCCATCCAAGCAATAAGGCCGTCGTAAGTTTTGTCTTTTCGTTTCTCTAAATAACGGCACTGAGCGAGTTTAATCGAGTCACGTTCGGCAATGGTGGCAAATTGTTCGCGCTCGCTTGAGTTGGTGCAGAGATGATCTAGGTTTTGCAAAAGTTCAACGGGCACTGCTTGTTTGCGTAAATAATAGTCGAACAAACGGTGGACAAGCAAGTCAGGGTAACGACGAATGGGTGAGGTGAAGTGGGTATAATGTTTGAAAGCGAGACCAAAGTGGCCGATATTTTTGGTCGAGTAAGTGGCTCGACTCATTGAGCGCACGGCGGCATCGTTAATAACATCTTCATCGGGTGAACCGGCGAGAGTTTTAAGAAAATTATTGAGGGCAAGTGGAGTGATAATTTTTTCTTTATTTACCCTGAGCGCAGTCGAAGGGTGGCCAAAGAGCTTAACAAAAGCAAAAAAGTCTTTTAATTTTTCGGGGTCTGGTCGGTTGTGAATGCGGTAAACAAATTGATGATCCTGATTTTTAATTAATTTTGAAACGTGTTCGGCCACTTGTTTGTGGCGAGCAACATAAAATCTTCAACTAATTTGTGGCTCTCGAGTCGCTCGGCTTTGATAATTGAGATTGGTTTGCCGTCGGCATCCACTTCGTAATGATATTCATCTTCTTCAAAAGCGAGGGCGCCAGCTTTGATTTTCTTTTTGTCGAGTTTATGGGCGAGGTCTTTCAACTTTATAAGCTCTGTGCGAAATTGATTGTCAGCCGAGCGAAGTCCAACTTCGGGCTCACTTGAAGTTGGACTTCTCACGGCATCGCTTTTAACAATATTTTCAACTTCTTCGTATGTAAAACGCCTATTTGAATTAATCACTGTTCGGCCAAACCATTGATTCAAAATATTAGCCTCGTTATCCATAGTAAAAACGGCCGAGAAGGCGAGTCGATCCACTCCTTGTTTAAGACTGCAAAGGTCGTCAGAGAGAGCGTGAGGCAACATGGGCAAAACACGGTCGATTAAATAAATTGAAGTAGCTCGTTTTTGGGCCTCACGGTCGAGGGCGGTGCCGGGGCGAACATAAAAAGAAACATCGGCAATATGTACACCAACTTCCCACTGATTATCAGGTAGCGCGCGAAGTGATAAAGCGTCATCAAAATCACGGGCTCGCACGGGGTCAATGGTGACAGTAAAGATATCACGAAAATCACGACGATTAGCTTGCCCTGAGCTTGTCGAACGGGTGATCTCGGCTTCAATGCTCGCTTGGCCTTGGCCGGCAATATCATCGGCCTCGGTGAGGACAGCTTGCGGGAAGGGCATTTCGAGCTCCTCGCTGTCAACAAAAATCTTCTCTTTCTTAGGCAAAGCGGGGGTTTTAGAATTAGTCATAGGTATATTGTAGCATAGAGCACTCAACTTGACAATTTATTTAAGAAGGAGTATAATTATAAACAGAAAACTTAACAAAAGCGCTGTTATGACAGCGTCAGGAAAGGGACAATCAAATGAATAAGTTACGGTTTAGCTTTTCGGATCTGGTGGCAATCTGCACCCTTATGATGATGTTGGCGGTATTTTTCTCTGCCGAGACAAATGACCGCGCGGTGGCCCAAGGTCTTCTCAAAATTGAGTATCCGGAAACGGGACCCTTTTTGGGAGAAAAGGTCTTCATCAATCTTGATAAATCGGTTATCTGGTCTCACGAGGGGAACATTTATCCGGTCAAGCTTTATCGGGAGAACGGGGTCGTCATGAGGGAAACAACCATTATGGCTCAAGGTTGGATACCATACACTTACTCTAACTTGGCCCGAGGCGAGGAAGTGGTTTATTACCAGAAGTTTTTCCCCGAGCCAGAATGTCCAACTTGTCAGGAAATTTGACGCCCTGTGTCGGGCGCGCGAGAAAGGTCTCGTGCGTATCGGCACGGGGCTTTCTCTTGTTTTATTGACGTTTTACTATTATTTTGCTAGTATTTTGGCTACATGTTAATGATTAGATTACAACGCGTTGGCCGCAAAAATGACCCATCTTTTAGGGTCGTGGTTGTTGACTCTAAGGAGGCTTCGCAAAGCGGTAAGGCGATTGAGGTTCTTGGTTCGCACGATGCTCGTAATGATCGCACCGAACTTAAGGCTGAGCGCATTAATTATTGGTTCTCGGTTGGGGCTAAGGCTTCAAATACTGTAAATAATCTCTTAATTAAGAAAGGGATTAAAGAAGGTAAGGCTATTGATGTTTCATCTAAAAAATTAGGTAAAAAGGCTAGCGCCGCTGTGGCTACTGCCAAGGCCGCCGAGGAAAAAGCCGCTAAAGCTTCCGCCGACGCTAAAGCTATGGCGGACAAGAAAGCCGAGGAAGAAGTGACTGTCGTTGAACCGGTTGCCGAAGAAATCAAAGAAGATATTGCCGCTGAGGAAGTCAAAGAAGAGGTTGCGATCGAAACTCCAGTAGAGCCAGCCTCCGCTTAAGCTACGGCCTGGTAAATAAAATAAATAGACAAAATTTTTTGATTATTCTAATATTATAGAGTCAGGTCGAAAGATTATCAGAACCAAAAGACTTACAGCAATGAATCTAGATCAGCAATTTCTCGATTTCGTCGTTAAAGCTCTTGTTGATAAACCAGAGGCCGTGAAAATCGACCGTAAGGTTGATGAAATGGGCGTATTAATGACCCTCGAAGTTGATCCGATTGATATGGGCAAGATCATTGGTCGCCAAGGCAATACCGCCAAAGCGATCCGTACCTTGCTTCGCGTCGTCGGGATGAAGATGAACGCTCGCGTCAATTTGAAGATTAACGAGCCCG
>JBAZNO010000023.1:0-8535 GCA_041649195.1 Minisyncoccota bacterium
GCCAGGGGAGCCGGGAGTGCCCAACGCTTCGCTTTACTGCGGATCTAAGGCAAGTTCGGTGACAAGGGTTAAGTCGTAACAAGGCACGGCTAGCGGAAGCTGGTCGTGGATTTATTTCAAAATTCGTTCCGCGATCGCCACAAGCGGTCGAGGAAAATCGGCGATATCGTCTCTGACGATAAGGTGATGATTCTACTTTTCACCAATTGAATTCTTTTCGAAGGAATTCAAAGAACAATGAATTCGAGAACCTGTCTCGTAAAACAGGTAGAATGGAACAGAAGAAAGAACATTTACCCAGTGGAATATAGCGAAAATTCCACAGGGTGAACTCTGGTGATGCCCCCAAAAACCCCTTAAAATAAGGGGTTTTTGGGGTGCCCTGTCCCGAGCCTGTTGAGGGATTGACAATAAATATGGGTATGCTATAATAGAGGTAGAGTTTGACAACAGGAGAGAAAAAGATGAAAACCAAGTTATTTCAGTTTGCACTGATTACCGTGGGGGCGATGCTGATTTTTATCGCCTCACTCTGCTACTTTTGGGAACTTTCGGAGCCCGGGCCAGTCACTCGGGAACAGAAGCTGGGTCTGCAGTGGGAAGACATTCGCCAGCAGAATGTTGAGCGAGGTGTTTCTGCAGACACAGTTCCTCAGCAGTAAAGACCCTCATGAACGACACCCCCCTTTCCTCTGGGGTGTCGCTCCTTCTTTATCTCACCGCGGACTGCCCCTCTCCCTTGGGGCAGTCCCACCCCTTTATTTGACCTTTTGGTTTCTCTCCGGTTTTGGACCGGACACAGTGTGGCCCGCAAGCGCATCCTACAAGCGCTTGCGGGTTTTATTTTTTGGGTTGAAATTGATAGGTTTTTTTGGTAGGATTTGGGGGTGTCCCTCCTCACTAAGGCTCGTCGGGACGCTAAATTTTTATAGTCGCTTCGCTTCTTAAAAATTTGCGCGAGTATAGCTCAGATGGTTAGAGCGCGTCACTGATAATGACGAGGTCCCAGGTTCGAGTCCTGGTACTCGCACCAAAATGGCTGATTCTTTAAATTACAAAAACTTCTTTAAAGGTAAGAAGATTACAGTTCACGGTCTTGGGCTTTTGGGCCGGGGGATTGGGGACGTTATTTTTTTGGCGCAAAATGGCGCGGATTTAGTGGTGACGGATTTAAAAACGGAGGAGCAATTAGCGGCGTCACTTGCTCAAATTAAAAAAGCCCTAAAACCAGAAGTATTTAAAAAAATAAAATTTGTTTTGGGCGAACACCGGCTTGAAGATTTTGCTAATAAAGATTTTATTTTGAAATCGGCCGGTGTGCCTCTTAACTCGCCGTTTATTGCTGAAGCGACAAAAAATAATATTTCGATCAAAATGGACGCCTCGTGGTTTGCCGAGCTAGCTCCTCGGGACGTGAAGATTATTGGGGTGACAGGTACGCGTGGCAAGTCCACGACTACCCACCTGATCCATGACATTGTCGAGGCTTTCTTAAAGGGTAACCCTTTGGGAGCAGTTCAAGGGTTACCCTTAGGGAAAGCCTATTTGGGTGGCAACGTCAGAGGCCTTGCCACTTTACCCTTACTTAAAAAAGTTAAAGCAGGGGATATGGTGGTGATGGAATTAGATTCGTGGCAATTACAGGGTTTTTGTGATTCGCAAATTAGCCCCAATATTTCAGTTTTTACGAATTTGATGGTAGATCATCAAAATTATTATCAAAATGATATGAATCGATATTTTGCTGATAAGGCGAATATTTATCGTTGGCAAAAAGAAGGGGATTATTTGGTGGCGGGGAGCGAAGTGGCGAAGAAAATCAACCCGCCTTCGCATTTGCTTCGGCGAGGCGAAGAAAAGATAAAAAGCCAATTAATTATTCCGGACACCAAAATTTTGCCCAAAAATTGGAAAATAAAATTACTGGGCGAACATAATCTCTTAAATATTGCTTACGCTGTCACAGTGGCGCGCATTCTCGATATCCCCGAAAAGATAATTAAAACAGCTGTAGAAAATTATGCCGGCGTGCCCGGGCGCTTAGAATTTTTGCGTGAGGTGAAGGGGGTCAAATATTATAACGATACAACGGCGACGACGCCAGATGGAGTAATAGCGGCGCTTAAAGCGCTAAGCGGGCGCCAAGGACTCCCCTTTGGGAGCAGTTCAAGGGGAGTCCTTGGCAACATAATTTTAATCGGCGGAGGCAGGGACAAAGAGTTAGATTATAAAAAATACGCGCCGGTAGTTAAAAAGTCGGTTAAAGTCCTGGCTCTATTTCAGGGTACAGCCACTGATAAAATTATTAAGGCTTTGGGAAACAATAAAATGCCTGCCCGAATCGGCTTGCGAGGCGGGCCGATTAAAGTTTTCGACAATATGCCGGCTGCTTTTGCTTGGGCTAATTCCTTTGCTCAAAAAGGCGATATCGTTTTGCTCTCCCCCGGTGCGGCTAGTTTTGGTGTGTTTAAGAATGAGTTTGATCGAGGGGATCAATTTATTCAATTGGTTAAAAGTATGAGATAATTAGATTAAACATGAAAAAAGCTTTTTGGATTAGTGTGCTTTTGTCGTTAACCATTGGGCTTCTCCCTTATGTTAGGGTAATAAGGGGGGGATTTTTTAGAACTGACGGCCTTAATTTTATTTTTATTCCGACATTTTTCTTGTTTTTTATTCTGTTAGCTTTTATTTCTAGATTGAAAAATAAGGGGCGGGGTTTTTGGTCTAGTTTTTGGCGCATGACCATTCTACCCTTCCTGATAATTTCAGTAACGTTAACGTTAATGTTTTTTTCTCTTTTGATTTTAGGCGGAGGCGGAGAGGGCGAAGGGGTGGGGTGGGCTTTTTTGCTGGTTATTGCCTTTATCGTTCTGTTGGCAATATTTCTACCTATTTTTTTCTTATTTGGTTGGCTATTGAACGGAGAAAAAACTCATCGCCTGGTTGAGATTTTTATTGTCGCACTTACTATTGTTGTTTCGATAATGGCTTTATATACAAAGATAACTCTGTCCCCTTGTACTGTTAAAGATTACACCATGGAAGATTGGGGGTATATTTGTAAGGCTCCCGACAATTTTTGATCTAATGGATTTTAAACAAATTAAAAAAGTACATTTTGTTGGTATTGGGGGTATTGGTATGTCGGCTGTTGCTCGAATGCTTAAATTAGAGGGCAAAGATGTCTCTGGTTCAGATCGAGCTGAATCGCTCGTAACCGATGAATTAGAGAAATTGGGCATCAAAGTTTTTTATGAACAAAAGGCCGAGAATATTGCGCCTGATATTGACTTGGTAATTTATACGATTGCGATGCCAGCTGAAGCGTCAGAGTTGGTAAGGGCAAGGGAGCTGGGTCTAGAGTGCAAAACTTACCCTGAGATGCTGGGCTTGATTTCGGCCGACAAATACACCATTGCGGTGGCGGGAACGCACGGCAAAACCACTACCACGGCGATGATTGCCGAAATAATGATTGAGGCCGGGTTAGACCCAACGGTAATTGTGGGGTCGCTTTTAAAGCGGGAGGTTGCCAAGGACTCTCCTTTGGGGGCAATTCAAGGAAAGTCCTTGGCAACTAATTTCATTGCCGGTAAAAGCGGGTATTTGGTAGTTGAAGCTTGCGAATATCGCCGCTCATTTTTAAATCTTCATCCAACTTTGGCGGTAATAACGAATATCGATAATGATCACCTTGATTATTATAAAGATCTGGCCGACATCCAAAGTGCTTTTGATCAATTCTTGGCCCAAAGCAAAAATCAAATTATTGATTATCAAAAGTATTTAGCCAAAGTGCCAGAATTATTGGTGCCTGGTGAACATAATCGCTTAAATGCCGCGGCGGCGCTAGCAGTGGCGGATTTTTTACAGATTGATCCTTCGACTTCGCTCGGAGCGTTAGCAAAATTTACTGGTACTTGGCGGCGATTTGAATTCAAAGGCAAAACGGCCGGCGGGGCGCTGGTTTACGACGACTATGCTCATCATCCGACTGAAATTGGGGCGACGATTCAGGCGGCCCGCGAATTTATGGCTAAGCGAAATCTAAATGGTAAATTAATCATCGCTTTTCAACCTCATTTATATAGTCGCACTAAATTATTGAAAGACGATTTTGTTAAGGTTTTGGCTCAAGCCGATGAAGTTATTTTGGCTCCGATCTATGCCGCCCGTGAACCGGCCGATCCAGATATTAGCTCTGAAGCTTTAGCGGATTTGATTAAAACAAAAAATACCCATGTTTTTAGCTTCAAAAATCTTGAGGAAGTCAAAAATTATGTGCTTAAAAATAGCCAAGAAGGGGATTTGGTAATTACCATGGGGGCCGGAGATATAACTCAAGTAGGGGATAATTTAGTGGCATAAAAGGCCTAAATTTGCTATCATTTTAACCATATGCGACACATTATTTGGCGCAATCGAGCCAGCGCTGTCTTAGGGATCGTGGTCATGATTGTACCTTTTACCGGCTTCCCTGAAATTGTCAGGGAGTCCCTGATTGTTTTGGCGGGGCTACTGATTGCTGTTTTTGGCTTTTCTCGTAGTTATAATAGTTATGCCTATTCGAGCGAAGAAGAGAAGCCGGCCGAGGAAAGCAAGCCTGAAATCCATTAAAATGATTCCTCAAATTCCCAAAAGAAACGGACTAATTATCCTTGCCGTTGTCTTGGTAGTTTTTGTTGTGGGACTGATTTCTTTTTCAACCTTTTTTTCTTTGGGGGCGGTTGACCCGGCCGGTAAGGGCTTACCTTTAGCCAGTGCCAATTCTTCAGCTTACGATCCCACTAAATTATCTCTCCCTTCGATTGTTGTTTCTCATCAGCCGGCGCCAAAACCGTTGCGAGGTGTTTATATGTCGAGTTGGATTGCTGGCAATAAAGAAATGAGAGAAAAATTGCTTAAAAGATTAGAGGGTACAAATATCAATACCATTGTGCTTGATGTTAAAGATACTTCGGGCAAGATTGTGGTTAAATTAGATGCTCCGGCTTTGGCCAAATATGAATCGTTTGATAGTCATGTGCCAGATATTGTTGAGTTTGTTAATGAGCTACATCAAAAGGGTTATTATGTAATTGGCCATATCGCCGTCTTTCAAGATAATCACCTAACAAAACTCAGGCCCGACTTGGCGATTAATCGTACCGATGATGGCCAGATTTGGAAAGATGATAAAGGGATGGCCTGGCTTGACCCAAGTTCGAAGGAGGTTTGGGATTATGCGGTGGCGGTGGCTAAAGAAGCTTATGTGGCCGGTTATGATGAATTAAATTTTGATTATATCCGTTTCCCGTCTGATGGCGAAATTTCGAAAATGCGTTTTCCTTATTACGATCCGACCAAAAAAACTAAGTCGCAAGTAATTGAAGAATTTTTTAATTATCTTCACGGCCAGATGCAAGATATTGGCGCCCCAACCTCGGCCGATCTTTTTGGTATGACCACGACGAACACGGATGATTTGGGGATTGGCCAAATTTTAGAAAAAGCGACGCCTTATTTTGATTATATTTGCCCCATGGCCTACCCTTCAAGTTATCCAGCCAATTTCCGCGGGATAAAAAAACCGGCGCTTAACCCTTACACGATCGTTAAAATTTCGATGGATAGTGGTGTAAAAAGAATGAATGCCCAAGGCCTGCCCGCCGAAAAAATTCGCCCTTGGTTGCAGGACTTTAATTTGGGCGCTACTTATACGACCAAAATGGTTCAGTCCGAAATCAAAGCGGTTAATGACTCCGGCCTCGATTCGTGGATGATGTGGGACCCTAATAATAAATATACAATTAGTGCCTATAAAAAATAAATTATGGATATAAAATTGTTTTTAGGTGTCGCCTCTGTGCTTCTCGATGGGGTAGGGTATTACCCCTATTTTCGGGATATTTTTAGAAAACAAACAAAGCCCCATTTGTATACTTGGTTGATCTGGATTATTACCCAAGGAACGGCTACGGTGGCCATGATTTATGGTGGGGCAAATTTTGGCGCCTGGCCGTTTATCACGGGGACAATATTGGTCGCCTTGGTTTTTGCCCTATCTTTTAAATACGGCACGAAGGACATTACGCGAAGTGACACGGTTCTGTTGATTTTTGCTCTTCTGGCGGTTGCGGCTTGGTGGTTGCTTGATAGCCCGGTTGCTTCTGTGGCGATGGTGACGGCAATTGATGCTATTGGTTTTATCCCCACTATCCGTAAATCTTATGCCGATCCCTGGAGCGAAACCATTTTCTTTTGGGTAACGATGTCTATTATTGATATCCTAGCCATTTTGGCGCTTGAACAATACAATTTTTTGACCGTCACGTATTCTGTTATGCTTGTCATCGGTAACGGTATAGTCATTGCCGTATGTTTTTTCCGTAGAAAAACGAAGTTAGCTAAGCTAGAATTTTAGGCTAATAAGTTTTATAATAAGTGAAGTATGGCGGAGGCCACGATCAATTATTTTGCCCAAACTGATTTTCGCGGGAAGCGAATTCCTTTTGGTATTAAAAGTGAAGATCGAGCCAGGCACGTTTATGTGATTGGGAAAACGGGCATGGGCAAATCTTGCCTTTTGGAGAATATGGCGGTGCAGGATATCCAAAATGGCGAGGGAATGGCCTTTATTGACCCACACGGTAAATCGGCCGATTTGCTACTCGATTTCGTGCCACCAGAGCGGCTCAACGATGTTATCTATTTTGCCCCGTTTGATCTTGAGCATCCGATCTCATTCAATATCATGGAGGATGTTGGGGCCGACCAACGTCACTTGGTCGCCAATGGTTTAATGTCTTCGTTTAAAAAGATTTGGCCCGACGTGTGGTCGAGCCGAATGGAGTATATTTTAAATAATTGTTTATTAGCGCTTTTGGAGTACCCTGATTCAACCCTGCTGGGCGTTAATCGTCTTTTGTCCGACAAAGATTATCGCAAGCTCGTGGTTGATAATATTACCGACCCCTCGGTGCGATCGTTTTGGATTGATGAGTTTGCGAAGTATAACGAGCGTTATATGCAGGAGGCGGGGGACGCGATTAAGAATAAAATTGGGCAATTTACCGCTAACCCCTTGATTCGCAATATTATTGGCCAAACTAAATCCTCTTTTGACTTACGCGAGGCGATGGATCAAAAAAAGATTTTGATTGTTAACTTGTCGAAGGGGCGATTGGGCGAACAAAATGCCAATCTTTTAGGCGGAATTTTAATTACTAAAATTTATTTAGCAGCCATGTCGCGGGCTGGGGCTGGGACGAGCATTTCTAAATTGCCCCATTTTTATGTTTTTGTTGACGAGTTTCAATCTTTTGTTAACGATTCGTTTGCCGATATTTTGTCTGAAGCGCGAAAATATAAATTGAGTTTAACCATTGCTCACCAATATATCGAACAAATGCCCGAGGAGGTGAGAAATGCGGTTTTTGGTAACATCGGCACCACCATTGCCTTTCGGGTTGGGCCATTTGATGCCGAAGTGCTAGAAAAGATTTTCTTGCCCACTTTCACCCAAGAAGATCTGGTTAATTTGGGTTTTGCTCAAATTTACCTAACCTTAATGATTGATGGGGTTGGCTCCGCTCCTTTTTCGGCGATAACCTTGCCTCCAATTGTTCCGACTAATGTGTCAATTACTGATAGAATTATTGCTAACTCACAAAAGGTCTACGCTAGTCCGCGCGAGAAGGTTGAGGCGACCATTAATACTTGGTTTGAGCCGGTAATAAAATTTACTCCTAAACCAGAGGCGCCTAAAATGACTTTTACGCCAGTAAAACCGGTCGCGTCAGCTCCCAGTCCTAAACCGGCCCCAGTTTTTAAACCTAAAGCTCCGGTGGCAAATTTACCCCCCAAGTCTTTTTCTTTGGGTATTTTGAAAAATAAGGCTAAGGAAGTTAACAAAAATCGAGAGGAGCTCAAGGCTTTTTTAAGCGGAATTATGGCCAATAAAAAACCCAAAGAAGCTCCTACTTTGCCGGTTAAGAATTCTCAAAAAGAAATCCCGCAAGATGTATTAGAGGGTATTTTAACGATTAAGCCAGAAGAAAAGTAATCTTGCTATTTGGAGACGAACAAAGCGTCTGAGCCAAGCCCGGTAGAATCCGGGGTAAAAGGCTCGGTATTTTTTTACTAAACTTAAATTCTCGTTCATTAAACGCAGACGGTCGGTCGAGGAGATGTTTGTCTCGTGTTGCCGATAATTAAGGCCGTAAAAAGGTAAATTATGGAATTTGCCTTTTTGTCCTAATTTTAGCCAAAGATCATAATCCTCAATGCCATTTAGTTTTTGGTGATAACCGTTGACGGCCAAGGCAATATTTCGTCGATAAAGAACACTAGAATGGGCAAAGGGATTCTTGGCTAAGAGTCGTGGCCGAATTTGGCCGTCTTGTTCGGGGTTAAGGTAGCGCCTTAATTCCTGGCCATCTTTATTGCTAACAATCACTCCGGTGCCAATGGCCACCTGACCGGCTTCTTGGTCTAAGAATTCTACCTGTTTTTTTAATTTATCGGAGTCGGCCCAAAAATCGTCGCTATCTA